>CAMLKY010000217.1 GCA_946480545.1 uncultured Acidobacteriota bacterium | reverse complement strand
GTGGTTGCAGTTCCTAAGCGGTAGAAGACTGCACCACGAACTAACACGAACGGCCACGAACGAATCCGCGATCCATAAATGTCGTCGGATTCGGGTAAGGGAACTGTACGCCGAAAAGTTCGACTGTCAATACATTGACTGTCGGTCCACGTTCTCTCACTTCTTCTCCTTCTTCACATCCCAAGGATTGTCCCAACCGTCGGGGGACACCAATAACCCTAGATCGCCGTCTTCGCGTTCGGCTATGGTGATGGTGGGTTTGGGGGCGTCGGCGGGCGCGGGGTCTTTTTCGGCGATGGTGATCGTGGGTTTGTTGCGATCGGTTTCGCAGCCGGGTTCGTTGTCGAGTGTTTCATTTTCTTCGGGCATGATCTTCTCCTCTTTTGTTTACGGCGCCCAGAAGCTGGTGGCCGGGAATTCCTGGTTTACTATTTTGGCGAATTTTCGGAGCTTGTTTGCGGGGACGTCGGCGTCTTCTCGTTCGCCGATGTCCTTCATCTTTGAAAAGATCTTGAGATAGGTCTTGCACGAGCGGTCGTTGAATGCGCGGTCGTATTTGATCTTGAAGATCAGCTTCTGGAAGTCGATCTGAAGCGCCGCGTACTTGGTCGCGAGCGAGCTGAGCCGCTTTACTTCGTCGGACAATTTGACGACCGGCTTGATGATCGACAGCAGCGCGACGACGACTCCGATCGCGACCCACAGCCGCTCTCCAGCCGCTTCCTGCCAGATCGACCACGCCGCCACCGTCGCCGAAGTGCCGAACGCGAGTATGCCTTCGTACCAGAGGTTCACACGCTGGACCATCGCGAGCTTGCTCTCGTAATACTTTTTTGTGAGCACAACGTTCCGCATGTCGCGGTAGACATCGCTCAGCACGTTTCGAAGCTCCTGGATCTGGGTGTCGGTCATGGCCGCGTCATTCATAACCACTCCTTCGAACACGCGCCGCTACTCCACTCCGCAAAGTGAGACGAGAAAGCGTAGTAAGCGAGGGGGAGCTTCAGCATGTGTTCGGATTATTTGTAGCGTTATAACCGAGAGGGGAAGTGAAATGCAAGAAACTTTTTGTGCGCACGGCCAAATGACAATAGGCGCGCACCGCAGCTCAGTACCGCGAGCCGTAGCGACCGGGGCTTTGACTGCGGCCGTACCGGGAGATGACCAGCGCAGTTAACCCCGGATGATGCAGATAGGGCGGATTCTGGTCAGATCTTTTTCGTGCTGTTTCGCGTCATTCGTGTATTTCGGGGTTCGATGCGGTTCACCAAACTAACCACGACTCACACGAATGACACCAAACAGCACGAAAGATCTCGGATCTGCGCCGGCCACGTCGGCGTATGACCGTCCCCAAAGCCCCGGTCGCTACTGGCTCCCGGTTCTGACAAGACGCAAGCGGTGAAATCCCGCAACCTTGCTTCGCCTTTGGGCGTGGCGTAAAATCAACATCCCTTCTACCGAAATCTCAACAGGAGTTAATTCATATATGGATCCGTCACGATTCTTTGATTTTCGCGTTTTTATTTTATTGTTCATCCTGGGCGTGTCGCCGCTCGCGGCGCAGAAGATTGGGCCGACTCCGACGCCGGTGCCGCATCCGTATCGGATCTTTGAGATCGGCCCGGTTCAGATGGGCGACACGGCGACGCAGGGGTTCGGGGTTTCGAGCAATGGGCTTGCTGTCGGACGTTCGGTGCGGACCGGTGGCGCGCAGGCTCTATCGTTTTCGCATGGCACGACCGTCGAAGGGCTCCCGAATCTCGCCGGTCGTGCGTTCTGCGTTTCGAATGCAGCGGGTACCGGGACGACGATCGTCGGGACGTGTGCATCGACGCTGTTCGGGACTAGCCGGCTGCCGGTGATCTGGCAGAACGGGATGGTGTCGCAGCTTCCGCTGCCGATGGGCGAAACGCTCGGCGATGCATTTGATGTCAATTTCAACGCGACTGCCGTCGGATCCGTGAACGGCGGAAGCCTTCAGCGCGCGGTCATCTACAGCGGCGCTAATGCGACAGTGATCACGCAGACCACTTCGAACGGAAGCTTCTTCGTGAGCGCATTCGGTATCAACGACGCCGGCCGGGTCGTCGGAAACGGGATCGATCCTGCGAACGCCGCGCGAAACGTCGGGATGGTCTTCGACATCGGCAGCACTTCGGCATTCGAGGTCGGAGCACTGCCCGGGATGAACGGGGCGCTCGCGTTCGCGGTAAGCGAGGCGGGTCATGTCGTCGGCTCGAGCATGTTGAATCAGGGCTCCGGGCAACCCTACATCTGGACCCAGGCGGGCGGCATCACAGCGATCCCGCTGCCGGTCGGAACGTCGCAGGGCTCGGCACGCGCGGTGAACTCGGACGGTTGGGCGGTCGGAACTGCATCGTCCGCATTCGCGATCCCGTTTCTCTACGACGGAACAAACACGTACCGCCTCGCCGATCTCATCCCGGCCGGAACCGGGTGGGATCTTTCGATGAACACGTCATCGTCGGCTTTAGGCATCAGCGAGAACGGGATCATCGTCGGTACCGGCGTTCTGAACGGACAAGTTCGCGGCTACGTGATGGTCCCGGTAACCGGTGTGTTGATAAGCGGCCGTGTGCTGACGTCGGACGGACGCGGGATCCGCAATGCGACCGTGACCATCACCGGCGGCATGCTCCCGGCGGTTTTCCATACTCAGACCGGATCGTTCGGTAACTTCTCATTTCCCGTATCCGTCGGTGCTACGTACACGCTCACGGTCGAGGCAAAACGGTACACCTTCGCGAATCCGGTAAGAATGGTGACACCGACGGGCGACGTGGACGATGTGAACTTTATCGCGGAGCCATGAGATGGTCCTGTTAGTTAACTGCGGATGACGCAGATCAAAGTTAGATCAAAAAAATAGGCGTAGCCGGCCGGCTACGCCTAATCCAAAACAGAAGAATCCAAACTTAGTTTCTCAACTGCGCGGGTATCGGGATGTCGCCGGCGATCCCCCAGTTGTCGACGCGCACGCTCAGCGTGGCGCTTAGAAATTGCCACCATTGGCCGTCACGGTAGATGGCGATATCGGTTTTCCCATCGCCATCGTAGTCGGCCGGGACCGGAATGTCAGTGCTTATTCCAAACCTCAGATTGTAAGGTCCGACGCTCGACCCGTTGATCCACCAGACACCGGTCGACGGACGATACACGGCGTAGTCCGCCTGGCCGTCGCCGTCGTAATCGGCGGGCACAGGGATGTCGCCGGCGATACCGAAGCCATTCTCCCGGATGGACTGTGCCGAGCCGAAGGTGCCGGTAGTACCACCAGGCGCGATCGTCTTCCAATGTCCGTTGCGAAAGAATCCGTATTCATCGATGCTGTCGCCGTCGAGATCAGCGATCACAACCTTGTCGCTAAACGCCTCGTCCGGCATGATGCCCGCGTCCGGCGAAGTCTGGCCGAAATGCCGGAACTGCCAGCGGACGCCGCTGTTGCTGGTGGCGACCGCACGTCTGAGAACCATGTCGACCCGGTCATCCTGTGCTTCGTCGGCGCTAAAGTGTCCGACCAACGGCATGTCTCCCGCCTGGCCGTAAGTGCGAAATTCGAAGGCGCCGTCAGAGCTTCGGATGATGTACCACGTGCCGTCGCGGTAGACGGCTATGTCGGCCTTACCGTCATTGTCATAATCGGCCGATACGACCCTGTCGGTTGCGAGTCCCCAGTGCCGGTACATGTATCCGCCGGAGCTCAGATAGACATACCAGACGCCCTGGCTCGGCCGGTAGACCGCGAGATCGGCTTTGAGATCACCGTCAAAATCATGATCCGGTTTTGAGGTCGGAACAGTCCTGACCCGAAGGCGAACGATGTTCCTGCGAGCGATGCCGTTCACGGTGCTGAACTGGCCGGTCAGGATGTACTTTCCATCTGCCTGCCGGTCCAGAAAGGTGACAGCACCGAATTGTCCGAAATCAACTCTGTCCAGCGTCGTATCGAAGGCGTTGTTTGCACCGAATCTAGCAAACTGATATTTCGTGTTGTTCCACGGACTCTTACATCCGCCGCTGATCACGGTTCTTCCGTCGTCCTGCGCAAAGGGAACCGGCAATTGGGGATGGTTGTTACAGTCCGGATACGAGACCAAAAGCGTCGACGCCGAGTTGAATCTGAACAGGCCGGTGTAGCTGATCCATGAGCCCGGGTCTGTCGGGTCGGGCCGACTCCCGCTCAGGTTCGCGAATATATCACCGTTCTGACCCAGCCTAAGACTGCGAAAACCCGACGACGCGAAACCCGGGCTTATGAGGAATGACGTGTCGAGGCTTCCGTCGGCATTTAGTCGGGCGCCACCGCTACGCTGGACACCGTTGACGTAATAGAACCCGCCGACCACGATCATCTGGCCGTTCGGCAGGACCTTGATATCAGAGCAGCTCCCCGCGGTGCCGCCATCGTTTGTGAGTACGGTGGGAAAAGTGGTATCGAGGGTTCCGTTGTTGTTAAATCGCGCCAGTCCGTTGATCGGCGTGCCGTTCGCGTCCGAAAACTGACCGCACGCAAGGAACTTACCATCGGTCAGAGGCTCGGCCCGTACCATTCCGATGAAGATATCGAACGTGGGCTTTGTTGTAAGAGTGCTATCGAGCGTGCCGTCCGCATTCAAACGAGCGATACGGACGTTAGTGCCAAGGCTGGGAAATTTTCCGCCGATCAGGATCTTTCCGTCGGACAGGGTCTTTATCGAGAGCACTTCATCGTCGATCTGCAGCCCGAGAAACCGCAATGGAGATGTAAAGGTCTGATCGGTCGTGCCATCTGGGTTCAGCCGCACGAGCTTCGGACTGGCCACCCCGTTGACGGTTACAAACCGCCCTCCGACGAGTATCTTTCCGCCGGTCGTGAATTCGAACGTGTTGATCTGTTCG
>CAMLKY010000216.1 GCA_946480545.1 uncultured Acidobacteriota bacterium | reverse complement strand
CGAATCTGCAGGAGCTGCATGAACGGATCATCGAGTCGATCCGTTCTGGCTTGATCACGACCGATCTCGAAGGCAACATCTACACGTTCAACTCGGCGGCGGTCGAGATAACCGGCTACTCGGCCGAGCAGATGCGCGGCCGCTCGATCTTTTCCCTGTTTGGAAATATCAAGCAGCCGATCGCTCTCTCAATCGAAAAAGCAGATGGCGATCAACCTCCGCGTTTCGAGACCGATCTCGTGACACCCGAGGGTTTCGCGGTCCACATTGGATACAACATCTCCGAGCTTTTCTCCGAGGACAAGCAGCGCTCGGGACTGATCATCACGTTCCAGGACCTTACCGAGATCCGTTCGATGGAAGAGAGCATAAAGCGAAAGGACCGGCTCGCGGCCGTAGGACGTGTCGGGGCGGGGCTCGCACATGAGATCCGAAATCCGCTTGGTGCGATGAGAGGTGCGATACAGGTTTTGGAATCGAATACACCTCCCGATTCGGTCCAGGCCGATCTGATGAAGATCATTCTTCGCGAGTCGGACCGCCTGAACAGCATCATCACCAACTTCCTCAGCTACGCGAAGCCTAAGGTCGGCAGCTTTACCGAGATCGATGCGTGTGAGGCGATACGCGATACGGTAAAACTGCTGCGCCACAGTCCCGAGGTCACGGCGAAACATTCGCTTTCGGAAAAGCTTCCGCAAAATCCGGTGTTCGTGAACGCGGACTCGACCCAACTGAAGCAGGTCTTCTGGAATCTCGCGCGAAACTCGATCAACGCAATGCCGGATGGCGGGACGCTGACGATCAGGCTCGAGACCATGCCGAGCAATCGCGTACAGATCGTGTTCGAGGACACCGGCGTAGGGATGACACCCGAGCAGGTCGAACGATTGTTCGAGCCGTTTTCAAACTCGACTTCGGGCGGAACCGGGCTTGGGCTTTCGATCGTCTATCAGATCATTCGCGATCATGACGGAGTGATCAATGTGCGAAGCTTCGAAGGTGAGGGAACCGTCATAACCGTCGTACTTCCTCGCGCGAATGCTGCGGAATCGAATCGTGATATCGACGATATCCACTCGTCATCGGCACCGGGAAATCTGAAGAAGTATCTTAACGTCCGAAGCGAAGGCGAAATTTCTTCTTGAACCGTTGGCGGCTTTTCTGTGAGAATAGACACGCGACTTTTCCTTTCCGGGTTGACGCGCGACCCCTCAGGAACCCAGATACAAAACAAAACTAGATGTCGACCATACTGATTGTTGATGACGAGCAGAGCTACAGGCAACTTTTGAGTCTGGTGTTCGAAGCCGACGGGCACACCGTACGCACCGCATCAAACGGTCGCGACGCGCTCATCCTGCTTCAAAATGAACCTGCTGACGTGGTGATCTCCGATGTTCGGATGCCGGATATGGATGGCATCGACCTGCTCCGCTCGGTGCGTGAGACGCAGCCGGATCTCGGCGTCGTCCTCATGACCGCTTTCGCATCCGTGGAAACGGCGCGCGAGGCATTCAAGCTCGGCGCCGACGACTTTATACAGAAGCCGTTCGACGTCGAAGAGCTCAAACTGATCGTCAAGAAGACTCTCGAGAAGCAGGCGCTCATCGATGAGAACCGTGCTTTCAAGCGTGCCCAGCGCGAGCGCGGAAGTGTTAAGAACATCGTCGGCAACTCGACCAAGATGCACGCGATCTTCCAGATGATCGAGACGGTTGCGGAGGTCCAGTCGACCGTTCTGATCACCGGCGAGAGCGGAACAGGTAAGGAACTGGTCGCTCGTGCGATCCATGATCTCAGTGCCCGGGCGGAGAAGCCGTTCATCTCGATAAACTGCGGTGCGTTCACCGAGACGCTTCTAGAATCAGAGCTGTTCGGGTACGTTAAAGGCTCGTTCACCGGAGCAAACACAAATCGAAAAGGCCTCTTCGAAGCAGCCAACCGCGGCACGATCTTCCTGGACGAGATCGGCGAGATGTCATCGGCGATGCAGGTAAAGCTTCTGCGAGTGCTCCAGGAAAAGAAGGTTCGCCCCGTCGGAGCGCATGATGAGCTTCCGATAGACGCGCGGGTGATCGCCGCTACGAATCGTGATCTGAAACAGATGGCGGCCGACGGGACCTTTCGCGAAGATCTTTTCTATCGCATCTCGGTGATCCCGATAAACCTGCCGCCGCTGCGCGAGCGCAAGGAAGACATTCCGGAACTGGCCAATCACTTTGCGCGAAAGTTCTGTGAACAGACGGGACGGCGGATGAGCATCTCGCCGCGGGCCATGCAGCTTCTCGAGAACTATATGTGGAGCGGAAACGTTCGCGAGCTCGAACATACGATCGAGCGAGCGGTCGCGCTCGAGCGTGGCGACGAGATCCAGCCCGAACGCCTGCCCGAGCACATCACAAACTACAATCCCGAACGGATCAATGCTGAATTCAATCTTCCCGAGGAAGGATTGAATCTGAGCGCACATCTCGAAAATCTCGAAAAAACCTACGTGGTGGAGGCATTGCGAAAGACTGCCGGCAACCAGACGCGGGCGGCGGACCTGCTCCAGATGCAGGTACGCTCGCTTAGGCATTTGCTGGACAAACACGATATCCGAAACCTCTCCGCACAGATGCGCAGCGGAGAATAGCCTTGAGAATGCCCGGTGTCTTATTCGGCTCGCCCCGGTGAATTTCTCCAGGATTTCACCATGAAACAAAGAAACGTGAAATACCAGCCCGATTTGCCCTTTCATTGCCTAGACGAGGAATCGGTGCCGCTCCGTGCAGGTAGATTGTTATTTATGCAGAATTATCGAGGCTTTTCGCTGATTGAACTACTTGTGGTTGTCGTGATACTCGGGTTGGTCGCGGCGATCGCCATTCCCAACATGCTCGCGGCGCGTCGGGCGGCAAACGAGGGTTCGTGCGTCTCGTCCCTACGCACGCTCCACGGTGCAAATGTGAGCTATGCGTCATCGAGCGGAAACGGTCAGTATGCAGGTTTGCCCGCGAGTGTGGGTACGACTTCCCTGACTGATCTTGCGAACGCGAATTTGATCGACAGTGTACTCAGATCAGGAGAGAAGAGCGGCTATTCCTATATCGGCGACCGTACCGCCGGATCTGACACGGTGCCACAGACCTTCTATTTCGCGGCGAATCCAGTGACGCCCTCCGGGATCGTCATGACAGGGACCCGCCGCTACGGAGTTGCGACTGACGGCGTGATCAGGGCCGATGCGAGCTCTGCCGCACTTTCGATACCCTTTGATGCGACGACTCTGGCCGCAGCGAACCCCTTCGAGAACTAGTGGCGGTCTGACAAAAAGTGTCAGGGACGGGTTACCAAAAACTGTAAATGTCAGCTCAGATCTGGCCTGATCCGCACCCTGGACAAGTCCGTCTTGAGAAACGTAACTTAAGAAATAATTCACGATATCTCTAATGCCCGTGCCCGATCCCCTTGTGGCACGGGCATTGTATTTAGTCCGGCTGCCTGGGAAAGGTAGATAAAGACTTATTAACTCTAGGAGATTGTGAATTAGAAATGAAAAATCAAAAAGGTTTCTCTTTGATCGAACTTTTGATCGTGGTTGTGATCATCGGCATTATCGCCGCGATCGCCATCCCGAACCTGCTGGCGGCCCGCCGCTCGGCTAACGAGGGATCGTCCGCATCGTCGCTCCGCACGATTCATGGTGCGTCAGCCACGTACCAGGCGACTTTCGGTAATGGTAACTTCCCGGATCCGACCAGCACGGCTGGCGTCACGGGTCTTGGCCAACTCACGACGGCTAACCTGATCGACGGCGTTCTCGGATCGGGCACGAAGAGTGGTTACAACTTCGAGTACATCAGCCACGCTTTCGTCGTCGGAACCAACCCGGCTTCGTTCGCTTGCCGCTCGGATCCACAGCAGCCGACCGGTATCACGATGACTGGTACGCGTGCTTTCGGTATCGCTACGGATGGTGTTATGTACACGTCGGTTACAAACGGCGCTGCTAACTCGATCACGTTCGGCGGTAACCAGGCGACCGGTGCTTCGGTTACGGGTACTAACGCAGTCGTCATGGGCAACCAGTAATAACCTGTTAACTTAATTAGTTAGTTGGAAGGAAACGGTTACCCCAAGTAATCGTTTCCTTTTTCGATTTCCCACACGCGCTTCCCAACTCATCCCTTTCAAATAGAAATGAAGTCGAACTTCAGTTCATCGGCCGCGGTGATTCCGGCATCCGGTACGACGGCATGGCAGCCGGGTCGAATGTTTTACCTCGGACTCGCACTGGTCCTCCTCGCCCCGTGGATACCATTCGTTCCGGCGTGGTACACGTTCATTCACATGTGGCGGGTCGATCTTGCGGCTTCGCTATTCCTGCTTGCCACGCTTTCATACCTGCTTATCCGCATTGGCCGCACGACCGTTCCACTTTCCCTTTCCAAAACCGAGCTCCTTCTGATCGTCTATCCGCTCCTCGCCTTTATCGGCTGGAGCGCGTTTTCGATCGCGTGGGCACCGTCATGGAAATCTGCTCTCCACCACACTCTTATCTGGAGTGAGTACCTGACGCTTTACATCCTGGTCCGATACCTCGTCGATCACGGACGCAATTTCAGCAAGCTGGTTGCTACGGCAACGATCGTTCTCGTGCTCTTTGCGATCCCCGCGGTGATCGAATTCTCCGGATCGACATTTATCGGCGGCGAATCGTCATTCCGCGCCCGCTTTGCGAAGTATGGCGAGCAGATCGTAACGATACTCCCGCTTCTGCTGGTGCTGATCTTCCGTTCGTCCGGCCGAGCGCTCTATGCATCACTCGCTGCATTGGCCTCTCTGTGGCTTCTTGTCTACTGCACGGCGGGGCGAATCAACATCTTGTTGTTCGCGGCGGTGTTTCTTTCGATCGCATCTCTCGTCCTGGTCGTTCCAAAACTACGGCGATATCGATTAAGGTTA
>CAMLKY010000215.1 GCA_946480545.1 uncultured Acidobacteriota bacterium | reverse complement strand
GAAAACCGTCGCACTGATCTCGGCATTCGCGTCGTCGCTCTCGATCTTTCCTCGCTGAAAAACCGCCTGCTCGATGGTCGTTTTCTCATGGAGCATCTGCGCTGCGGCCTTGAACTTCTCGTATTCGAGCAACCTGTCGACCAGCTCCTTCCGAGGGTCATCCATTTCCTCTTCGTCGAGTGCGTCGGAAGGGTCGCGCGGCAGGAGCATCTTCGACTTGATCTCGATGAGCGTCGCTGCCATCACAAGAAAATCCGCCGCCATCGCGATATCCAGACTCTTCATGAGCCGGATGTAGTTCACGTATTCGTCGGTTATCTTTGCGATCGGAATGTCGAAGATGTTCGCCTGTTCCTGTCGGATCAGGAACAGCAACAGATCGAGAGGTCCCGCGAACTCGCCGAGCTTGATCTTTAGCTCGTCGCGCGATCCGCCAACTATCTCAGCCGTTTCTTTGTGAAAGTCGAACGTGAATTGTTCGGGTTGCTGTTCGTCCATCTACGTCGCAAACATTATACGTACTTTTCAGGCGAATTCGATTCGCTCTTCCCATTTTCTTCCGGCTGCGACCTTAGCGATCTCTGCGTGAGAAAGAAATATCACGCAGAGATCGCTAAGCTCGCAGAGGAGTCAACGATCGCGAAGATAAAGGATGTAATCGACCTTCGGAGGCTCCAAATTTTCCTCGCGCATTTTCAGGACGATGTTGCCGCGGTGGATCGACGAGTGAAACAGCACGTGCGTCAACAGCTCGCGATACGTGTTCCGGTGCGGGGCACCCTCGCTGGTCTTGTAACTCGCCGTGCGGTCAAGCAGTTCCGCGTCCGATCCGTGGAGCAGGTTCATATAGGAGTTGAATGTCGATTCGGCAAGCAGCCGGCATTCGTCCAGTGAAAGATCCGGCCAGAAGTCGAAGCCAGTCGAGTCTTTGTTGCCAAGCCGCTCGAAGTATTCCTGTTTCGTGATCAGAAGGTGGGCGAGTATTTGTCGAGACCGCGTAGAATCACTTGCTGCGAGCGAAGCCATAACGCGCTGATCTGCCCACCGGTCGTATTCGAAGAGGTGGACAAAGTGTTCGATCGCTTCATTCATCGTCGACAGCGAATTCCTTCAACTGTTCCAGCGTGACTATCTCGAGGACCGACTCGTGGGTTGATTCCAGGATGACCCTCGGGGCCATCCCGGCTTCAAGAGCTTGTTTCCATCGCAGTGCAACAAGGCACCAACGATCGCCTTCGCTCAAACCGGGAAACGCATACTGCGGCATCGGTGTCGAGAGATCGTTCCCCACGGATTTCGAAAATGCCAGGAACTCATCGGTTGCTACGATGCAGACGGTGTGTCGACCCGTGTCCTCTGGACCGGTGCGACAATAACCATCACGGTAAAAACCCGTCATCGGACTCGTGCAGCAGATCTTCAAATCGCTGCCGAGGACGTTCCTTGGTTTAGGGAAATGTCCGTTTCCGTTAGTGATGCTCATAATGGCCGGATGGGCCTGATCTTTGGGTTTAGTTTCGTGTTCCCGACGCTTTTTCGATAACGTTGCCGCTCTTGTTTCCCGAAACGACGGGACGCTTTCCATTAACCACGCGCGAGTATCGCACCGTGTTGGTTGTCCCGTTGAACACCACTTCGGCCACGCCTTCGACAGTTATCTCGTTTCGGGCGCCGTTTATCGAGAGCTGACTGCATGCTCCCTTGATACTCACGACCTTTCCGCTGCCGTTCAGCATGACGCGGTTGTATTTGTCGCAGGTCCGGTTTTTCTCTTCCTCGGCCCTGCTTATGACGATCGTGGGACCCGTCATGCCGGTGTCGATCTGAACGACATCCGCGGGGTCAACAGGCTCCTCGGTTGGCGTCGGTGTGATCGTCGGCGTCGGTGTGCCGGCATATTTCTCAACGCTCTGTTTAGAGATGCCGCTCTGGACATCGCATGAAGCCAGCATCGCCGCCAACACGATCGCTAAAACGAATAACGAGTTTTTCATGATCTTGACCTCGGGTCAGTTCTTGACCAGCTCAAGAGCCTTCTCCGCCGGCCGCGCGAGAATGGCCCGGTCGCCGACCTCGACGATCGGCCGTTGTAGGAGCGCGGGGTACTCGACGATGTATTTGATTATGTCGCCGGGCGGAGTCTCCGCTGTCAACCCAAGCTCCTTCGCCTGTGCCTCGCCCTTCCGGAGAACCTCGAACGGTGTAGCACCCATCTTCATTATCAGTTTCCTGAGTGACGGCTCAGTAAACGGTTCGTTAAAGTAATTGATCCTTTCAGCGTCGATGCCGTTTTCCCGAAACAGCGTGGCCAGATTACGGCACGTCGTTCAGGTAGGTTTTTCGTATACGGTGATTTTGTTTTTTGTCATTTAGATTTGTCCGGCCGCACTTGAAACTATCAGCTATCAACTGAATCCTCCAGCGGGTAGTCAAACTACGGTATCTCCGTGGCGGTCGTATCCGCAGGGAGATGTTCTTTCAGATACCTCGTCAACAAGCTGTACAGATGAAGTGTCGTGCCTTCGCCTTCGAAGATGCCGTGCGACCGATTCGGGTACGCCATCATTGTGAACGGCTTGTTCGCCGCTATCAACGTATCGATCAAAATCTCAGTCCCTTGATAATGGACGTTGTCGTCGCCCGTACCGTGAATGATCAGGAGGTCGCCTTTCAGGTTCTTGGCAAACGTGACCGGTGCGGCGTTCTTGTAATCCTCGGCGTTGTCTTTCGGCAGGCCGAGATAGCGCTCGGTGTATATCGTGTCGTAGAGCCGATTGTCGGGTACCGGAGCAACGGACATGCCCATTTTGTACAGATCCGGATAACGGAACATCGCGTTCAGCGTAGCCACGCCACCGCCGCTCCAGCCCCAAACGCCGACGCGTGCCGGATCGATGAACGGGTTCTTCGCGATGATCGCCTTCGCCGCGTTTGCCTGGTCCTGCGAGTTCAGGACACCCAACTTGCGATAGATGCTCTTCCGGAACTGCCGCCCACGCGGCGACGGCGTGCCACGGTTGTCGACACTTGCAACAATGTAGCCCTGCTGCGTCAACATCAGGTACCAAAGATAATTCGTGCTCTGCCAGTTGTCGGTCACCGTCTGCCCGGCCGGCTCGGTGTAGACGTAGAACAAGATGGGATACTTCTTCGCGGGATCGAAGTTCGGCGGCTTCATCATCCAGGCGTCCAGAGAAACTCCGTCGCCAACATCCACACGGAAGAATTCGTGCTGTCCCTTCTGAAGGCTGTCGACCTTGGCTTGCAGCGCAGCGTTATCGACGATCGAACGAACCATCGCTTTGGTGGAAAGATCCAGCAGCGCGATTCGCGGAGCCTTGCCGAATCCCGACGTCGTCTGCACGGCCCACCGGCGGTTCGGTGAAATGTTGTAACTGTTCCAGCCGTTGTCGCTCTGCGGCGTCACACGCTCGGCCTGTCCCGTTCCGTCGAGCTTCGATCGATAAAGATATCTCTGTGTCGCATTCGAGGGGGAGGCGTAATAGTAAAGCCATCCGCCCGGTTCATCCACCGCCTGAACGCTGATCATGTCGAAGTCGCCTTTCGTCACGGGCCTCACGTCGCGGCCATCGGCGGTGACTGAGTATGCATGCCTCCATCCGGTCCGCTCGCTCACCCAGAGGAAACGCCTGCCGCCTTCGAGCCATGTCATCGATGGGAGCTCGAGGTCGATCCAGGCCTCGTCCTTCTCAGTGAGTATGCTTCGCGTGTTTCCGGTGGCGGCCTCGGCTACGAGGATGTTCAATGTATTTTGCAGCCGGTTGAAGTGCTGCATGTATATTGATCTCGAATCGCCGGTCCAATCGACCGACACGATATACGTATTGCGTGGATCGCCGGGTGTTTGCATCCAGCGGATCTCGCCGCCGTCCGCGCTGATGACGCCTACTCGAACCGCGGCGTTCTGTGTGCCCGCTTTCGGGTAGGGAATCCGGGTCAGCGTCGGATAGAGGCCGGTAGTGTTGTTCAGGAGAATAAAATCCTCGATGCCCGACGCGTCAAATTGCCAGAACGCGATCGACTTACCGTCCGGACTCCAGCGCCAGCAGTCGCGTAAGTTGAATTCTTCTTCATTCACCCAGTCTGAGGTGCCGTTGATCATCGTCGGGCTCCCATTTGATGTGAGTCTCGTGATCTTTCCGGTCTCGATGTTCTCTACGTAAAGGTCATTCTCACGGACATACCCCACACGGGTGCCGTCCGGCGAGAATTTCGCGAACATCAAAGTGGACGGTTTAGCGTCGCCGCCGAGCTTGGTCAATTTTCCCGAGGCAGGTTCCAGGACCCAATAATCGCCCTTCGTGTTCAATCGCCAGACCTTCTTCGAGTTTGTGTAGATCAGAACACGTCGATCGTCAGCCGACCAGTCATACCCATTAATGGCGAGCGGCTTTGTCTCGCCTTTTGGAACGAGCTTTTCGGCGGCGAGCAGAACATCGCGCTTGTTCGTTGCGATGTCGTACCGTACGAGGTCCATTGATCCCTTCATCGTCGGCGACGGCTCGAGCCGCCCATACGTGTTGCCATCCTTAAGCCAGCGAAACCCGCCAAAACCAGCCGGTTGAAATTCGCTGCTGTTGAAGATGCGTTCGAGGGTCAGACCGGACGGTGCTGGTTGTTGAGCAAATGCGGCCTGGACGGCCACCGCGAGAACCAAAAAGCGAAGCAGAGCGATCTTGCGTTTCATAATTAGGGTTTATGACGGAGCGAGACGGAAAATTGTTTCAAATCAACTGGTGTGCGACTAGAGCGCAGGCATCCTGCCTGCATGGGTCCGAAGCACGAAAAGCGCGTATCGTGTCGAAATACCGATCGCTTTACGTCGCGGAAGCCGCGACGTTGCAGGCAAGGATGCCTGCGCTCCAGTCGCGCCCGGAAAAGGCTGACCTTGTCGAACCATAATCGTTTGACGTCGCTGCCGCGAAGTTACAGTCCGTTAACGAGTT
>CAMLKY010000214.1 GCA_946480545.1 uncultured Acidobacteriota bacterium | reverse complement strand
TTGCCGATTTGCGATTGCCGTGTCGGAGATCGCAAATCGCAAATCGCAAATCTAAAATCTCTTAATCTCCAAGATAGGCTTCGATCACCTTCGGATCGTTCTTGATCTCCTGCGGCAGGCCCAGGGCGATCGACTTTCCGTAATCGACCACCTGAATGCGGTCGCAGACACCCATCACGACGCGCATGTTGTGCTCGACAAGGACGATGGTCAAATTAAACTTGTCGCGGACCTCTTTTATGAGACCGGTCAGGTCTTCCTGCTCCGACGGGTTCATACCCGCGGCCGGCTCGTCGAGTAAGAGCAGTTGCGGCCGGGTCGCAAGGGCGCGAACGATCTCGAGCCGGCGCTGATTGCCGTACGGAAGCGAGGTGCCGCCCTCGTTTTTATATTTTTCAAGATCGAAGATGCGAAGCAGCTCCAGGGCGAATTCGCGATGGTCCTTCTCGTCTTTGTGGAACCGCGGCAGGCGAAAGACGGCGTCGGTCAGGTTCTGCTGAGCGTGGCGATGACAGGCCGTCATGACATTCTCGAGCACCGTCATGCTGGGGAACAACCGTATGTTCTGAAATGTGCGTGAGACGCCACGACGCGAGATCTGATAGGGCTTCAGTCCGTTCACTCGACCGCCGGCGATCAGGATGTCGCCTGACGTCGGTTCATAGACCCCGGTGAGCAGATTGAAGATCGTCGTCTTTCCCGCACCGTTGGGGCCGATCAGACCATATATCTCGCCTTGCCGGACTTGCATGTCCAGCTCGTTCACCGCGATCAGTCCGCCAAAACGGATCGTCGCCTTGTTCGTTTCGAGGATGTAATTTCCGTTTCCTTCGGCCACCTATTTCAAACCTCCGGTGTTCTTGTCCGCGCGACGGAAGCGTGCGAAGAAGCCGCCGATCTCGGTCGTGCCAAGAATTCCTTGCGGGCGGAAGATCATGGTCAGGATCAGGATCAGAGCAAAGATGACGAGCCTCAGGTCGCCGATGTTGAATGGCAGTTCGACACCGAGCATCGGCTCAAGACTCGAATCCTGAACGCTCTGCAAGTAACGAAGCAGCTCCGGCAGCAGCGTCACAACGATCGCGCCAAGGATGGCCCCGGTCATCGAGCCCATGCCGCCGATGACGATCATGATGATGATCTCGAACGACTTGATGAACTGAAAATCGTTTGTGCTGAGAAAGCGGTTGTAATGGGCGAACAGCACGCCGGCGACACCCGCAAAAGCTGAACCGATAACAAACGACGTCACCTTGTAACGCGTCGTATTGACACCCATCGCCTCGGCGGCGAGCTCGTCCTCGCGTATCGAGATCAACGCCCGGCCGGTATCCGATTTGACGATGTTATGGATCACGACGACCGTGATCAGAGCGAACGATGCGATCCAGAAAAAGTTTGCGTATCCGGGAACCTGGTAACCCGTCGCACCGCCGACCGCGTCGATGTTGAGAATGACGATACGGATGATCTCAGCGAACCCAAGCGTTACGATCGCGAGATAATCGCCCTTTAGACGCAGGCTCGGAATACCGACGATCAATCCCATAATCGCCGCGACGATCGCACCGATGATTATCGCGATGATCAGCACGACGCTTTGCGAGCCCACCTCGCCAAGCGATGCGAACGACGCCTCGATAGACTTCCCGAACGTGTTCGTAAAGTACGCCGACGCATATGCGCCGACCGCCATGAAACCGGCGTGCCCGATCGAGAACTGGCCGGTAAAGCCATTGATGAGGTTCAGCGACGTTGCGAGGATGATGTTGATCCCGATGAACGCAAAAAGGCGCGCCTGATAGTCGTCAATGCCGAGACCGAAAAACCCGGTCGGCCCCATCATCGCGTTGAGAACATAGAACAAGGCGATGAAGACGAGTCCCAGTCCAAGTGTTTTCAGAACAGAGTTCATAAGGAACTAAACTTTCTCCTGCACATTTGAACCGAGCAGCCCGGCCGGTCTGAGCAGCAGCACGAGTATGAGGATCGCGAACGCGACCGCGTCGCGATACGTCGATGGGATGCCGACATGGCTGCCGTAACCGACGACCAGCGTTTCCGCCGCACCGATCAGCAGCCCGCCCAGCACAGCCCCCGGGATGTTCCCGATACCGCCAAGCACCGCCGCGACGAAGGCCTTG
Source organism: uncultured Acidobacteriota bacterium (assembly GCA_946480545.1). The sequence continues at coordinate 2,827 of CAMLKY010000214.1, read as the reverse complement.
AGGCCCGTGATGATACCCATCAACGGCTCGATCTTAGGATTGTACTGGGCCGTCAACACACCGCCCGCTGCGGCCAGGGCCGAACCGAGTGCGAACGTGAACGCGATCACGAAATCGGTGTTGATGCCCATCAACTTCGCCGAGTTGATGTTGAACGAGACGGCTCGCATCGCCTTTCCGATCTTGGTCTTAAAGATGATCCACTGCAGCAGCACCATCAACAGGATCGATACGACAAAGATAAGAATCTGTGACGTCGAGATCGTGGCGTTTCCGAAGAGTGTGATGTTGTCGCTTGGTAAGAGTTGGGGAAAAGAGCGGGGCGTGCCTGAAAAGATAAATACGAATAGATATTCGATGAACAACGACATGCCGATCGCGGTGATCAGCGTCGTCATCTTCGAGAATTTACGCACCGGTCGGTAGGCGAATCTCTCGATCGCCATGCCGATCGCCGCGGCGATCGCCATCGAACCGACGAGCGTGACCGCAAAGCCGACCGCCGACGGATTCGCCGCGAACCCGAGCGATGTCGCGATCATAAAGCCGGCGTAAGCACCGACCATATAAATATCGCCGTGAGCAAAATTGATCAGCCGCAAAATGCCGTACACCATCGTGTAGCCGAGCGCGATCAGTGCGTAGATCGAACCGATGGTGAGGCCATTGATCAGCTGCTGAACAAAGGTATCCATAAAAGGGGGATCGGGAGGCTAAAGTCGCGAGTCTGATCTATGCAGGCCGTCGCCGGCCATAAAGATCAGACTCGCATGCTCGTCCTGGATTTATCTCGTAGCGTTCGCGGCGTTGGCGGTCGCGTTCGCGGGAGTGTTTACGTTAGCTGTCGCGTTCGTATTGGTCGACGTGGCGGAGCTGTTCGTATTCGTATTCGCGGCCGCCGTCGAGGTCGCTGCACCCTCCGGAGCGATCGTTTCCTTGAACTTGAATGCACCTGCCGCGGGATCAAGCTCGAGCACGACTGCCGGCTTAACGGCGTTGCGTCCAGCGTCGAGGCTGATGCTGCCGGTCACGCCCTTGAAGTCTTTGGTCGAATTGATCGCATCCCGAAGCTTCGCGGGATCGGTACCGCCGGCCCGTTTGAGAGCGTCGGCCAGTACCTTTGCCGCGTCATAAGCGAGGGCCGCGAGCGAATCGGGAACAACGTTGAATTTCGCGCGATATGCCTTAACGAAGTTCTGGATCTCGGGTGCCGGGTTTTCAGCCGAGTAGTGATTTGAGATGTAGGTATTCTTAAGAGCGTCGCCGCCAAGCTTCCAGATCTCAGGTGAATCCCAGCCGTCGCCGCCCAGGAGAGGCATGTTCATCCCGAGCTCCCGCGCTTGCTTCGCGATAATGCCGACCTGGCCATAGTAGCCGGGAATATAGATAACATCCGGGTTGAGGTTTCGGATCTTGGTGAGCTGTCCCTTAAAGTCCGGATCGGTCTGCGTGTAAGCTTCCTTCGCCACAACACGGCCACCGAGCCTGTTGAACTCTTCTTCGAAAAACTGTGTCAGGCCCTTGCTGTAGTCTGAGTTGACGTCACCCAGGATCGCGGCTGTTTTCGCCTTCAGCGTGTTCGCCGCGAACTTCGCCATCACGGAGCCCTGGAACGGGTCGATAAAGCAGACGCGGGAAATGTAATCTCCCACTTCGGTCACCTTCGGGTTTGTCGACGAAGGTGTGATCATCGGGATCTTGGCTTCCTGTGCGACGGGTGCGGCAGCAAGACTGTTGGTCGAGGCGACCTCACCGAGAACGGCGTGGACCTTGTCCTGGTTGATCAGTTTCGAAACAACCGTTTTTGCTTGCTCGGGACGACCCTGGTCGTCTTCGACTATGAGAGAGATCTTCTTTCCGTTCACACCGCCCGCTGCATTGATCTCCTCAACAGCCAGCTCGATGCCGTTCCGGGTAGACTGCCCGAAACTCGAAGTTTGTCCGGTCAAGTCGCCGTAGACGCCGACCCTGATCGTGTCGCCGGTCTCGGCCGTCGTCCCGTTCCCGCCCTTCTGCACACATGCGAACGAAAAGAAAAGTGAAATAACCAGGCTTGTCGCCAGGAATACTCTGCTCATAGATATACCTCTGTTAAATTTTGCTCGTTAGATTGCGAAACCATGCTCGGAAACAAAGGCCCGGTCATCGGTGGAGTATAATGACCGCCAAAGCCGCATTTCCCGAACTCAAGATCAAACTGGATTATACCTAATTCGGGTTTCATGTCGAGTCTATTGGGCCAAAATGCGGATAGGCGGGACGGGCCGTAAATATGACAAAACAGAGAACCGCTCGAGTCGGGGACATGCCTTCCGACGACTTCAGGCGCTACGGTTACGAGATCGTCGACTGGATCGCAAATTACTTCGAACACATCGAGGAATATCCGGTAATCGCGCAGGTCGAGCCCAACTGGCTAAAGCAGAACCTGCCCACCTCGGCACCGGAAAACGGCGAAGATTTCGGTGAAGTTCTGAGCGATCTCGATCGTTTCATACTTCCCGCCGTCACTCACTGGAACCACCCTAGTTTTCACGGCCTGTTTTCCACCTCGACGTCGTCTGTGGGCGTGTTTGGCGAAATGCTCGCTGCGGCATTCGATATGAAAGCGATGCTGTGGCGGACGTCGCCGGCTTCTACCGAGTTGGAAGATGTCGTGCTCGACTGGTTGCGGCAGATGATGGATCTTCCGGACCACTTCAAAGGGATCATCTACGACACAGCGTCGGTCTCGACGATGCATGCGATCGCGGCCGCGCGTGAACGCGCGAACCTCAAGGTGCGCGATCTCGGGATGAGCGGGCGCGACGATCTCCCGCTGATGCGT
>CAMLKY010000213.1 GCA_946480545.1 uncultured Acidobacteriota bacterium | reverse complement strand
ATACGCCGGCCGCGGTCGCGATCGCGACGCCCGCAGGCGGGACCTTGTGATAGCAGCTCGAGCGTTCGTCAGCATTTGAATCGTCGACCTCGAAGCTCCAGTTTTCGATCTCCCATAGCTTGCGGATCAGCTTATCGAGGTCTTCGCGATTATCGATCATCGAGTAGACGCGCTCGGCGACCGGCACCCGTCCTTCCGCAGGCTCGAACAGCGTCGCCGAATCGGCGAACTCACGGATGAGCGAATTGAACTCGAGCTCGCGGAACAACTCGTACGCGAGTTTGCGATTGGGTTCGCGGGCCTTGATGAGATCTAGATCCAACTCGATCGGTACGTCGCAGTGGATCGTTGCGAGTTCGACCGATTGGCGGATTATCTCCTGGTTGTTAAGCAGGCTCTCTCGATAAGTCTTGTGCGTGACCTTTTCAGCATTCTCGATCGCACCTTCGACGGACCCGTATTCAAGGACGAGTTTTAGCGCTCCTTTCTCGCCAATGCCCGGTGCACCCGGAATATTGTCGATCGAATCTCCCATCAAGCCGAGCAGATCGATGATCTTCTCTGGGCGAACGCCGAACTTCTGCTCGACCCAGGCCTCGTCGCACCATTCGATCGGCGGGACCGCTACCTTACGCTTCACGTTTTGCGAGTTCTGGCGCATGGCGATGATGTAGGGATCTTTAACGAGCTGGCAAAGGTCCTTATCATTCGAAACGATCACCGCCTGCATCTTTTTATCGGCCACCTTTTTCGCAAGCGTTCCGATCACATCGTCGGCTTCGAAGCGGTCGGCCTGCAGAACAGGAATACTAAAGGCTTCGCAGACACGGAGAATGTACGGGATCTGGTTCGAGAGGTCACTCGGCATCTCCTGCCGGTTGGCTTTGTACGCGGCGTAGGATTCATGTCGGAAGGTGCCGGTCTCGGACTCAAAGATCGCGGCGATGTAATCCGGCTGCTCGTCTTTGAGCAGCTTGCGCAGCATGTTCGTAAAAACAAAAACCGCCTGCGTCACTTCGCCCTTGCTGTTACGAAGCGGCTCGGCCCGCTGTCCCATTGGCGCAAAGAACGCACGATAGATGTGCGACATCGAGTCGATGAGAAATACTCGTTTCATGAATTAGGTTGATGATAGATGCGCGAGCCAGAGGAATCAATTGGTTCGACTGAGATCGCCACACGCGCCGGTCGCTCTATTTTGACTGTAACCATGGGACCCGGGTTTCGTGTCGCTTCGTGTTAGTTGGTGGTTCCAGTTCGTATAAGAAGAATGCCTGTAACCACTAAATCACACGAAACGACACGAACAAAGATCGTTTCGGCCTCGCATACAATTCGCGCGACACGGCCCCTCGCCCCTGCTCCTATCCGCTTCGAATCGCGTTTGACAACAAAATTCTCACTGGATATCCTTACAATTCGTTTTGCGGCGAGCATGACCGGTTCGTCTAGGGGTTAGGACACCGCCCTTTCACGGCGGCAACACGGGTTCAAATCCCGTACCGGTTACCATCTTTTCCAGCAATTTTCGCATCAGACCAGTTAGCCGATTCGCTTGCAACAACAAGCGAATTTTTTATTTTCGGCCGCAATTTCATTAGCTATGCAGAAGAGACTCTTAGTTTTCGCCATTATTGTTCTTTCCAGTGTTACTGCTCTTCGTGCACAGCGTGCGACCGATGTGGTTATGGTTTTGCCGTTCGAGAACACGTCGAACAAGCCCGAGTTCAACTGGGTGGGCGAAAGCTTTGCACTCTCGTTGTCCGAGTTGCTGAAGGTGCCGGCGCTGAACGTCGTGTCAAACAGCGAGCGAAAGCTGATCCAGCAGCGCCTCAGGATCCCTCTTACAAGCCTCCCGAGTATGGCCACGTCGTTGAAGCTTGCACGTGAGAGTGGTGCGACGCTACTTGTTTCGGGAAAGTACAACATTGTCCCGGCCCAGGGTGATACGGCGGCGACGATCAATCTGACGGCCAAGATAGTTCGTGTTAATGAAGGAAGGTTTTTGAGTGAGGTCCTGGACGGGCGGCAGATCCAGCGCGACATCGTTCTGAATGACGCGCTCGGTAATCTTCAGACGATGCAGGGGCAGGTTGCGTACCAGATCCTCTATCAACGCGACAAGGCGCTCCCGTTCTCGCAGAACCAGTTGATCGAGGCAGCGAACAAAGTGCCGGCCCGTGCGTTCGAAGCCTACATCAAAGGATTGCTGACGCCGGCGCCCGAAGCTCGTGAAAATTACTTCCGCAACGCGATCAGGCTCTATCAGGAAGTGACGCCCGAGGGCACGTTCGCAGATGCGTCGCTCGAGTTGGGACACCTTTACCTTCAGCAGCGAAAGCTCGCTGAGGCGGTCGATGCTTTTGAGCGAGTTGTTAACTCAAATACGGTCTGCAAAGAAAAGGCGAAGAACGAGAACAAGATCGCGCAGTGCAACGATGAGAGTTTTGCCGAGGCCTCGTTCTACATCGGATTGATCCGATGGCAGCAATCTAACTTTGAGCAGGCGCTCGCGGTACTACGGCCATTGGCTGAGGACCTGAAGCTGACGAGCGTTTACAACACGCTTGGAGCGATCGCCGTCCAGGCGTCGCGTGCTGAGAAAAAGAACGAAGGCAAATCGGCGGCATTGTTGAAAGAAGGCCTGGAGCTTCTTAAGAAAGCTGCCGAATCTTCGCCCGACGATACAAGCGTTCGGTTCAACTATGGTCTGGCTCTTTTCCTTCACGGAGACCATCTCGAGGCAGCGGCACAACTGCGGCCGATAATCGCTGCCCGCCCGAATGACGGCGAAGCATATTACGTTCTCGCGAAGGCGCTCTCGCAAGTGAATGATCCCACGGCGGCCGCTGTCGACAATCAGGCACGCACTTATCTAACGGCAGGGAACCGCTATGCGAATCTCGAGAAAGAGTGGGCGAAGTCGAAGACCATAGCCGAGGTCGCTCTCCGGGTCGATCAGCCGCAACGCAAAGATTTCGTCAGCGTCGTCTTGAGCCGACGGACCTCGGCGCCGGTGCAGACGGCGGTCAATGAGACCGAAAACCTGCTCGGACAGGCTCGAACGCATTACAAGAACGGAGCGGATGATGAAGCGATGACGGTCTTGCGTCGAGTGCTCGCCGCCGAACCGATGAGTGCGGAGAGCTACCTGCTGCTCGGTAAGATCCATCTTCGCCGCGGCGATCTGGACCAGGCGATCTCGTCGTTCAAGACCGCGATTTTCTGGGACAATCGTCAGATCGATGCTCACGTTTCGCTTGGTAAGATCTACCTCGAACGCGGTGATTGTTTGCAGGTCAAAAACTACTCTGCCTCCGCGATGGAGATCGACGCGGAGAACCAGGATGCAATCGCTTTGCAGCGTCAGGCAGAGCGTTGTTCCAAATAGTGTAAGTTCAAAGTCCCTCCTCACATCTCCCAAAGTCCCATCTTAAGCGCCTCACAGCGTTCTCTAAATTCACAAACACCCGATAAACAAAGGCTTTGAGCAAAGAATCGACGTGGGATCTGGGACTCGGGACCAGGGACTCACCTTCTGGCACGGCGAATGCTAATACCATCGCGGCTAGCTTGATGAAGTTAATCAAGACCCCGCCGCCAACACTTCTCCGAGCGCGGTTTGCCACTGTGCTTGACCACCTTCCGAGCGTTCCTTCAGTTGTCCTTCCTATTATGAGCCCGGTCGACACCGACCGGGCTCACCTGCTTTTAAAGCCGGTAAACAAAGGCTCTGATTTATTGGAACCTGAGCATCAATCATTTTGCATCCGCACGTGGTCCGACTTGTCGGACCATTTTCAATTTGACCGGAGCGTGAACGATTTGAGGCGAATGATGACAAAATCCGTCATTTCGTCCCTGACAAAATTTGTGCAGGGCGCTTAAATGTTCAATCAATTTGAGAGGTATTGCTGTCGGAATGACAGAATGATCGAACCGGTCGGCGATGGACTGGAGCGCAGGCGTCCTGCCTGCGTGAGGGCGAAGCCCGAAAAAGCGCTAACCGAGTCGAATCATAATCGTATGACGCCGCGACGTTGCAGGCAGGATGGCTCCCTCCAGTCCGATGCTGGGGACCCCATCGGCGCACGCTAAGTCCCTCTGCTAAACTGTCGGCATGAAGTTCCCCCGGCTGACGAGCATTTTGCCCGACTGGAAAAACGCTGCGCTCGCCGTGTCGTCGGCAGTTGTATTGATCTTCGCTTTTCCGGATTTTGAACTCTGGTTTCTCGCGTGGTTCGCGCTCGTGCCGTTGCTGTGGGCAGTCGATCGCGAACGCGAACCTGCTCGATCATTCGTCCTAGGTTGGATCTGGGGCGTCGTTTTTTTCAGCGGTAGTTGCTGGTGGCTCACATTTGCACCTATTACCTACGCCGGGTTTCCAACTGCACTGGCCTATTTTCTCTTGTTATGTGTGACGGCGATCGTCGGGATCTTTCCGGGGATCTTCGGTCTTGTCCTCTCAGTTCTTCTTCGACGATTTGGAAACCTTGCGATGCTCGTTGTCCCGTTCGTTTGGGTATTCACCGAGTTTCTCCGGTACTGGATCACGGGCAATAACTGGAATGCGATCGGATACTCGCAGGCTTTCGGCGGATATGGATCGGTCGTTGGGCTTTCCGCAGTGGGCGGAGTTTATTTACCTGCGTTTGTAATTGCGTTTTTGAGCGTGAGTATCTACCTTCTGCTCTCCAGAAATGGATCTTCAACGCTTCGATACGGCGCCGGTGTATTTGGATTGCTTATTCTCGCACTACTCTGGCTTTTCAATTACGCGGACGATACCGGCGAAACTTCACAAGGCGCGGGTTCATCATCGATTGTCGCCATCCAACCCAACGTCCCCATGTCCGGCCTTACATACGAGAAGTGGCAGCAGCTCCGGCGCAAGCACGTCGAGCTCGCCGAGTCGGCGCTGGCAACGATCAACGAACAACGATCGACGAACACCACCGTCATCTTCCCCGAATCTCCCATG
>CAMLKY010000212.1 GCA_946480545.1 uncultured Acidobacteriota bacterium | reverse complement strand
GACTTTCGACAATGACCTCTACGGCAACCAAACCGTGGTGCGCGAACATGATTTCGCGGCGGCGGGAACAGTGGGCACCGAGCTGCGCCGTACCGAGACGATCTTTGCGTCGGGCTCCGGGTGGATCAACAACGGTTTGCTCCACCTGCCGCAAGAAGTGAAGACCATCGTCGGAAGCACCGTCGTGTCGAAAACCGTGTACGAGTACGACAACTACGCCACCGTTGCTCTCGCGCAAACTCCGGGCGTGATCCAGCACGATGCATGGTACAGCGCTGCGCCTGGAACGCATCAGTGCAATCCGCACTACGACTGCGGCCCCGGCGACTATCCCCCACACTGCCCGATCGAGTACGACGAATGCCCAAACAGCGACCCGGCCGCCGCGTTCCGCGGGAACATCACGAAGATGACCGTCTGGGCAGATCCGTCACAGGCAAACGACCCCGATCGTTCGATCAAAACACTTGCCTATGACATTACGGGTAATGTGGTAAGTGAGTCCGGTGTGAGCTGCTGCAATGTAAAGACGACCGAATACTCGGCAACAAATTACTACGCATACCCGACGAAAGTAATCCGGGGCAGCGCCCCAACGCAGCTTGTGACGGAAGCTGAATACAATTTTAATACAGGGTTGGTCGTGAACAGGACCGATGAGAATGGAAACGATACGGTTAATACGTATGATGCAGTCACCCTCCGTCAAACAAGGGTCGACAAGCCAACTGGAGCGTGGACCACATTCGAGTATAACGACAGCTCATATCCTTTCAGTGTAAAGGTGACGAATAGTCTTGATGCCACGCGAAGTGTCGCGAGCTGGACGTTTATAAACGGCTTGGATCAGCAATTCAGAACCCGGACGCTAACTGCGAACGGATATCTTTCGAGCGACAGTGAGTACGATAATCTCGGCCGAATGATAAGGACCTTCAATCCTTACACGGTGGTGAACCTTGGCGATCCCAGGCCCGGAACGGGTGTACCATTTACGGAGGTAACGAGGTTCGATGCCTTCGGTCGAATGCTCGAAACAAAGTTCCCAGATTTGACTACTATTACCGCCGAATACTCCGGGTTGGTCGCAACTGCTACAGACCAGGCGGGAAAGAAGCGAAGACAAGTACACGATGCTCTAGGCAGGGTCGTCCGTGTGGATGAACCTATTTCCGATCCGCCGGACGGTGACCCCCTGGGGCCGGTCGGTTCGCCTCACCAGCCGACAATGTACGAGTACGATGGTAACAACAACCTGACGAAAGTCACTCAAATTGGCAACGGCGCCATTCAGGAGCGACTCTTTAAATACGATGCGAAGTCGCAGCTGACTCACGAGCGCCAGGTCGAAGCCACTGCTACATTGGACGCTTCCGGAATAAAGCAAATGACGGGTGGCTTGTGGACCCGATTCTACAAGTACACCCCGGACGGCTTGCTGGACTACGGAATAGACGCGCGGGGTGTAAAAAGCGACTTCGCCTACGACGGTCTAAATCGCGTCTCATCGATCACCTACAGTGGAGAAATCGGATACCAGACCCCAGCCGTGACGTACACCTACAGCGAGGCCGAGGCCGGTTTTTCTAATGTTGGTCAGCTCACAAAGGTGCATACCGCTGCCGTGGCCTCACAAGGGACGCCTGCGACCGAACATAACTACGATTACGACGCCGCTGGGCAAATCAAGAAACACATCCAGTCGATCGGATCCCACGCATACACTATCGAGTACGCGTACAACCTCGCGGGGCAACTCATTTCCGAGAAGTATCCGTCGGGGAAGACCATCAACCTCGGTGTTAACGATTTCGGCGTGGTCCAGACGATCGCTGACGGTCAGCGTACCTACGTCTCAGGCGTTACTATTAACAACAAGGGGCAGCTCTCTCAGACGACATTCGGCAACTCGACGTCCGAGGTGTTTACATACAACGATCGTTTACAGCTTGAAAGCCACACCTTGTACCGTGGGGGGGCTACCGTGCTCCAGAAGTACAATTACAGTTACGGTGATTTCAATTCTGCGGGGATTCTGAAGAACAACGGGAAAATTGAGCGGATCGAATCGTACATTGGCACTGCGAAGCAGTGGACGCAAAAGTACAAATACGATCCTATCGGCCGATTGAAGGAGTCTGAGGAACGGCGTGGCGACTCCGACAGCTTGAGTTACAAACTAGTTTTTGACTACGACCGCTTTGGGAATCTCTACCGGAAAGCTGCAAGTAATCCCACAGCAGGTCAAGAAACGCCACTTTCCACGAACTGGATTGAGGATAACCAGGTCGATCGCGGAAAAAACCAACTTCTCGCTTGGACTGGTGTGAGTTACAACGAGGCCGGGCATGTTGTAACTGATAATAAATGGCGTATGGCTGGTTTCACATATGATGCAAACGGTCGGGTTGTGAAAACAACGAAGAGCGGAAGTCCGGATGCACTGGCGGTGTACGATTCGATCGGAAACCGAATCGCGACCAAGATAGATGAAGTTTGGCAGTACATGATCTACGACGCGTTCGGAAAACTAATTGCAGAATATGGAATTCCAGGTGAGGGTGCAGGAGGTGTGAAGTTCACGATGCATGACCACCAAGGTTCGATTCGTGCCGTCACAAACGCTGCAGGCACCGTTCTTATGAGGGCCGATTACCAGCCGTTTGGCGAGAGAATCGGAACAGGCGTGGGACTCCGAACAGCTGTTCAGGGCTATTCCGGAGCCCCGGTTGCCAGACAATCGTACGCCCTCACTGAGGACGATGATGCATCTGGCCAACAACACACTTGGTACAGAAAACTCGAGACACAGGCCGGCCGGTGGAGTTCACCAGATCCTTACAAGGGCTCCATGTCAGTTGCGAATCCGCAAAGCTTCAATCGCTACAGCTATGTCGAGAATGATCCAATCCTGCAGATCGACCCGAGTGGACTGCAGGGGCAGGTCTGTATGATCGACGGGATGCAGACTTCGTGCTCAACTGCGTTCGCTTTTGTTAACAATGGCGGTCCGATTCGGATCTCGACTGGAGAAGGGTACGTTCATATCTCGGCAACTTTGTATCATGAAGAAGCAGGCGTTTGGTGGGCTGGAAGCGCCACGTACACTTTGTTTACGGGGATCCAGTTCTACCTGAATGATAATCAGGGACTTCCGCCGGGTATATTTGATCCAAGACGTCCGAGGAATACCTCGGGAGGTGGCGGCGGCGGGACATCGCCGACACCGCGTTCCGGCGGTTCCCAACAGCAGTTCGATGAGTGCGCCACCAGGGCCAATCGGACTTTTAGAACGCAGTATCTAAAAGACGGAGCCAAGGCGGTCGAACTCGGAGTTATCATTGGTCTCTCGGCTCGGGGAGGTTATTTCCTATTCAGCCGCGGGCAGACGACACTCAGGGGAAGCCACGGATTACATGCGGTAGATGGCACGTTGAGTCTGGCTAAGGGGATTGGAATGGCTCTGCTCGGCCCTGCCATCTACGTAGCAAAGGGACTCAATGACTTGATGGAATCTGGACGTGCTGCAGATGCGCGACTCGCGCGTGAACTTGAAGAGTGCAAACGCCAGAATCCAAATGCGAATCATAGCTTTACGTTCCTTAACTTTTAAACAGGTAGGTTTCTATCTGTATCGGAGACAAGGTGATGCTTTGGAAGTTGCTTTCTTTATGTTTGGTAACAGTTTTGGGCTTGTTTGCTTTGGGAGCTTTCGGTGACAGGACGCTTGAACCGGGTTCTGGAAACGAGTTCGTCTGGACAGCAGTAGGTTTTCTACTGTTCACGAGCGGCTTGTTGGGGTTGATCGCCGTGTTGGCTAGGAGCGGTACATTTCTACCCTCTTCAGACGAGATGGCTTGGTGGGAGAGAAAGCGGGTAGCCGGGCGCCGATACTTCGTCCGAGAAGTGGTGGTCACTGTTACGGTGGTGGGCGGCACTTCGATCTCGGCGCTTATTCTTTACAACTCTTACCGCACAGGCTCTCTGTTTGCTGGCTTTCTGAGCTGCATAGGGATTTGGATTTTGCTTGCTGTGGCTTCCTACGCGGTTGGGGTCCGGCTTTGGCGTTTTTACGAAGGGGCATTCGAAACAAGACAAGACGAGTAACTCGTCCGCTTACTGGTGGTGCCAGATAAAGCGATCTACAGATCTGGCGTGAGCACGGTTTCGATCTCTGTTTAGAGTAGAGGCCCAGACTAAACACCAGTCTGGGCCTTTAATGCAGCGTGCAGTCCTCCTTGATGGGGCGGCACGGCTACACCGCGATTGCTCCAGTGCTGGAATCCAAAAACATTCCACGATAAAGTCGACGATCCCTTTAGCAGCAGTGAACCACAACGTGATGGCTTACTGGCTTCCTGGCAGAGGTTTATCACCTGTTAATCCAAAGCTCGTGATCACGATGCCCGCGGTTGAGCGGTTGATGTACCATACGCCGTTACGGTAGACGGCGATGTCGGCTCGGCCGTCCCCGTCATAGTCGCCCTGGACCGGAATGTCGCCGGCGAGGCCAAAGCCCGTGATCGTGTTTCCGCCGATCCCGCTGTTGGCGATGTACCAGGTCCGGTTCCAGACCGCTGCAGGCGCCAAGCTCCGTCGGTGTACGTCGCTACGTCGCCCCTTCCGTCACCGTCGAAGTCGCCGGCAAGGGGGACGCCTGCAACGGTTGTTGCGGTTCGTAAGATCCCGGAGTCGCTGCTTCGCAGGACCCAGAACTGAGCGGTAGATGGCCTAAAGACTGCCGGATCTCCTTTCCCGTCGCCATCGAAATCCTCGCTTACCGGGATATCACCGGTCGTTCCCCATGAAACATACTGGATGGTTGAATCTGTGCTGCGAAGGATGTAATAGTCCGGCGTCGAGCCGTCGCCTGATGCACGAAAGATCGCGACATCGGTCTTGCCATCGCCGTCGTAATCATCGGGCACAAGCTTGTCCGTCGCGAGTCCCCAGGTGACGGCACTGAAGCCGGCCGACGAGCGATTGAGATACCAA
>CAMLKY010000211.1 GCA_946480545.1 uncultured Acidobacteriota bacterium | reverse complement strand
CCTGTTGCCAGGTGTAGCGGACCATCGCTTCGGTCACGATTCGCGGGCTCGGCGAGACGCCGCCGTTGTTCAGGTTGATGATGCCGCGCGTCACCGAGAACGCCTGTTGTATCGTCGCCCAATAATCTTCGTCCGCCGCCACCTGATCGGCAGTCAGATGCTCGACCGCGCGCGCCGCCGCGTTCACATTATCAAAGAGCGAGCCAACGACTGCGGACGACGCGGCGACCAGACCGAGCCCTTTACCAACGCTGGAAAGGAAACGCCTGCGGTCAACATCATTGGTGCGACTAACTGTCGTCATCCTGTTTCTTTTTCGTCCGGTCCGGGAGGCTGTTCCAAATAAGTGCTGCGGCAATGAAAGCTACGATCGCAAAGATCGGCACGAAGCAGAAAAGCCCTTCCCCGTAATCGAACAGGTAGCTCATTCAGCAAGAGCGTCGACCAGTAAATCAATCGTCGATCTCGGCATCGTCTCCGTGACGCAGACCAGGAATTCATTGTCACGACCCGGGTAATACTTCGACAGTGCAAGTCCGCCGATGATGCCATTCTCTGTTCTTATCCGCTCGAGTACCTCGTGTGCCGATCGCGGTCCGCGAACCACGAACTCATTAAATTTCGGTGCCGAGTACGCGATCTCGAAACCGTCGATCTCCGAGATCCTTCGCGCCGCATAGGCAGCCTTCTGTGCGTTCTGCTCGGCAACTTCTCGGAGGCCTTGTTTGCCCATCGTCTCCATGTAGATCGTGGCCGCGAGGGCGATCAGGCCCTGGTTGGTGCAGATGTTCGAAGTCGCCTTTTCGCGCCGGATATGCTGCTCGCGTGTCGAGAGGGTGAGGACGAATCCGCGGTTCCCGTTCTTGTCGTAAGCCACACCGCAAAGCCGGCCTGGCATCTGCCTAACGAACTTCTCGCGTGTGGCGAACAGGCCGACGTGCGGCCCGCCGAAGCTCATCGGAACTCCGAACGACTGGCCTTCGCCGACAACGATGTCCGCACCGCATGCACCGGGCGACTTCAGCAGCCCGAACGAGATGGCTTCGGTCACGACAACGACGAGAAGAGCTCCGACCTCATGAGCCCGCTCGGCGATCTTTTCGACATCCTCGACGCACCCGAAAAAGTTCGGCGATTGGATGACGACGGCGGCGGTTCTGTCGTCGAGTTCGGCCAGATCGGCGAGACGTCCGGTCTCTTCGTCGAACCCGGCAGCGACGATCTCCGCCGCGCCGTGCTGGGTGTACGTCCGAGCAACTTCCCGGTATTCCGGATGCACGGTGTCCGCGACTATGATCCTGTCGCGACGCGTTACACGCTGGGCCATCAAATATGCTTCGGCCATCGCGGTCGACCCGTCGTACATCGACGCGTTCGCGACCTCCATGCCCGTCAACTGGCAGATAAGCGTTTGAAATTCGAAGATGTACTGAAGCGTGCCCTGCGATATTTCCGGCTGATACGGCGTGTAGGACGTAAAGAATTCGGACCGCTGGATCAGGTGATCGACGATCGTCGGCGAGAAGTGCGAGTAAACGCCCGCGCCGAGGAACGATGGCTTAACCGCCCCGGTGTTTCGAGCCGCGAGGCTCTCCATGGCGCCGATCACCTCAGGCTCTGCGAGCGGTTCGGTGATGTTTAGTCTTCGCCCGAGTTGGACGTCCGCGGGTATCGAGCGAAACAGCTCATCGGCCGATGCCAGACCGATCGCCTCGAGCATTTCCTGGCGTTCTTCCGGAGAATTTGGAATATATCTCATTATCGATTTTGGATTTTAGATTTTGGATTTTGGATTGGCTTTGGAAAAAGGAAAGCTCAAAGCTTCAATCCAAAATCCAAAATCTAAAATCCAAAATCAACACATCAGGCGTTCGCTGATAAGTACTCCTCGTACTCTTCACCGGACAGCATCGCGTCGGCCTCGCCGGCGTTGTCCATCTTTATCTTTACGAACCATGCCTCGCCGTAAGGATCGGCGTTGACCTTTTCCGGCGTGTCGTTGAGGCCTTCATTTACCTCGACGATCTCACCCGCGACGGGGGTAAAGATCTCTGAAACTGCCTTAACTGATTCGACGGAGCCAAAGGCCTCATGGGCTCCGAACTTATCGCCGACCCGCGGCATATCGATGTAAACCACATCGCCGAGCGAATGTTGCGCATAATCGGTGATCCCGATGCTGGCGACATCGCCCTCGACCTTAATCCACTCGTGATCCTTGCTGTAACGTAGGTTTTCGGGAATGTTGGACATAGTTTTGTGAATAGTTGGAGGCTCCTGATAAACGAATACTACTTCTGACGCTTATAAAAGGGTGTCGGAACTACCTTTGCCGAAAGATGTTTGCCTCTGACATCGATTCTAATTTCTTGCCCGTCATTTGCAAACTCGACCGGCAGGAATGCAAGTCCGATATTCTTCTTCAGAAACGGGGCCGGACTTCCGGACGTCACATAGCCGACGCGCTTGTCTTCGATATACACATCATAGCCATCGCGAGCGATACCCGGCTCGGTCATTTCAAAACCGGCAATGCGGCGTTTGATACCTTCTTCCTTACTTTTCCTGAGTACATCGCTGCCGACAAAGTCGCCCTTCTGTAACTTTGTGATCCAGCCGAGGTTCGCCTCGAGCGGCGTGATCTCATCGCTAAGCTCGTGGCCATAGAGTGACATCCCTGCTTCGAGCCGAAGCGTGTTCCGAGCGGCGAGGCCGCACGGCACGATTCCCGAATCCTTTCCGAAGTCCCCGGTCTCGAGCATCTTGTCCCAGATTTGCCGTGCGTACTTTTCGTTCGCGTACACTTCGAAGCCATCTTCACCCGTATAACCCGTACGCGAGATTATCGATTCGACGCCGTCCACATATCCCATCGTGAAGTGGTAGTACTTGATCTCGCCGAGGTCGGTTTCGGTGAGTCGCTGGAGGATCCCGAAAGCATTGGGCCCCTGTATCGCGATCTGGCAATAGTCAGCGCTCGCGTTCGTGAGAGTGACGTTCTCGGTCTTTTTCTGCGAGCTGATCCAGTCCCAGTCCTTTTCGGTGGTGCCTGCGTTGACGACGAGGAGGAGCTTATCGACGTCGAACCTGTAGACAAGGAGGTCATCGACGACCCCGCCCTTCTCATTAGTGAGTGCCGAATAATGTGCCTGGCCATCGACGAGCTTCGTCACGTCATTCGTCGTGATCCGGTTGACGAACGGGATGGCATCCTCGCCTTCGACCCAGATCTCGCCCATGTGTGAGACGTCAAACAGTCCCGCCCGGGTCCGCGTGGCCATGTGCTCCTCGATGACTCCGGCCGGGTACTGAACAGGCATATCCCACCCGCCAAAATCGACCATCTTCCCACCCAGCTCGCGATGCGCAGCATTGAGCGGAGTCTTCTTCAGATTGTCAGATGACATAAGTGACTAATTTAAAGGGATGCGCGGTAACTCTCAAGTCCCTGGTCCAGCTTTAAGTCCCTAGTCCCTAGTCCCAGGTCCCAGGTCCCAAGACCAAAGACCAAAGACCCCTGCGGCTTCTGGGACTTCACTTGGGACTCCTGGGAGTAGGGACCAGGGACTAATTAAGTCTTGGCTTTCTTTTTCTTTTCGGCCTTGGTGGGTTCGGGGGGCAGTTTTGAAACTGACTCGATGATCGCCTCGCAGCTCTCGATCGATCCAAGGATCAATCCACGATCACGTTCGTCTTTGCTTTTCTCCAGCTCAGATCTAAGCGCCGGAAGGTACCTGTTAGCCGCGGCCGCGAGGTCGCGCACCGACTTCGGGAACAAGAGTCCCTCTGTCTTGTTCTGCGTAAGCGTATTCTCATTGTGCATCGCGACGTCGTCTATATCGTCGATCGCCTTCTGCAGAAGCTGCCTAATGTCGAACAGCATCTCGGATCTCGTTCCAGACCTCATCGTTCCCCAAAGCTTGGTTTCCTTGTCGGCCTGCTTCCACCCGCCGACCTCGATTCCGAGCGCGGTGAAGCGGCGATCGATCATCTTCGTCAGAACTTCTACTCTCTTATCGATGTCCTGATTATCACGGACGAGTTCCACCTCTTCGTCGGTCATGTAATCTCGACGCTGGGCGGACGAGGGCATCGTTAGAAAAAGCAGGAGCGATAACGCGAAAAGGGGGAACAGTGCTTTCATACTTATGCTGGTTTATTCGTTGGAACTACAGTGTCGTCGAACAACGGCTCGATCGCTTTGGCGCGGGCGGCACGAAGCTGCTTGATAAGACTTCGTACATACGGCTCATAACGGATCGGGAGCTCGCGGCGGATCAGTTCGAGCCGTGATGTAAACCCGCGGAGCCCGATCTCGAACCTCTTGAAGTTATTTAGAACCCGACCGCTGTCCTTGTCGCTGCTGTTCAGGAAATGCAGCATGTTCTCCATGAGAGCGTGAAAGCCTCCGAGCTCGACATACATCTGATCGAAGTTCTCCGCGCCATCCTGAGTCTCCGCCTGTTTGAGCCGGTGCTCCATCAGCTCGAGAGCGAGTCGCGTGCGACGTTTCACTTCGGTCTCGGCTCCGAGCCGCGTCTTCTCATCCTGACTTAAGACCTTTAGCGGGGGCGGTGCGATATCGTCGGCGACGACATCCTGTCCCGTCGCAATACCCGCGAAGACGAACAACGCTGCTGCAAACAACAGCACACGAAGATCGCTCGCGTGAATCAGCGAAGAAAGATGCTTACAAATTACGAAGCCTCTAGCCACGTTTCTTTCCTTTGCCTTCCTTGATAAGTCTTTGTACTTCGGGGAGCCGCAAGTTGACCTTTTCTATCTCGAGTTTACTCGATTCGGGATCGGCGAGGCGAAGAAACTGCTGGTAATTCGCAGCGGCGTCCGGAAACTCAAGAAGATGATCGTGAACGATACCCAGAAAGTAGTATGCGATCGCCTGGTCCGGCTGATGGTCTGTGAGCCACCGGAATTCTACCTTCGCCTCCGGATAACGTTTGAGCTGGAAGAGCGCGGTTGCGATGCCGAGCGCGGCGGCGTAACC
>CAMLKY010000210.1 GCA_946480545.1 uncultured Acidobacteriota bacterium | reverse complement strand
CCATTCGCCTCTCGGCGAAAGGCTGCCCCTCCTATCCAGGAGGGGAGTTTTCGTTCGACTTCGTCTCGACATAATAGTTCCGATCAACTTCAAACCTAGTGATCGCCTCGGGATGTGTGATCGATTTCTCTGCTTCCGTCGGAGTGATCGATAGCGGCCTGCCGTTGATCATTACTCTGATCGGCATCGCGAATCCGGGTACGACCTTCTCGTACTTGAACGAAAGCTTGTTGCCCTCGATCCTGTATCTCAACACCGGTATCTGTGTTGTTCGAAGATACTGATCAAAGATCTTGCTCAGATCGACGCCGGCGTGCTGCGAGATGTATGACTCGATCTGCTGGGTCGTGACGGTCTGGTGCCAGAAGTCTTTGTTCAGGCCGCGCATGATCCTCAACCACTTGTCATCGTCATTTACTACTTGCCGGATGGTGTGCAGAAGGTTGCCGCCCTTGTAATACATGTCGCCGGAGCCTTCGCGATTCGAACCATACGTGCCGATTATCGTCGCGTCGTTCTGGATGTTTCTTCGGCTGCCTATCACGTAGTCGGACCCCGACTGCTTCCCGAAGTAATATTCGACAAACAGATTCTCGGAGTAATTTGTGAAGCCTTCATGGATCCACATGTCGGCCGCATCCTTCATCGAAATGTTGTTGCCGAACCACTCGTGCCCCGACTCGTGAACGATGATGAAGTCGAACTTGTAGCCGATGCCCGTAAAGCTCACATCGCGCTCGCGGTATCCGTTTCGAAAATAATTACCGTAGGTGACCGAGCTTTGATGCTCCATGCCCGGATACGAAACGGTCACTAGCTTGAATCCGTCCTCGTAGAATGGATACTTGCCGAACCAGTGCTCGAACGCCTTCAACATCCGGGGCACTTCCTGGAAAGTCTTCATCGCCGCGTCTTTTTGATGAGGCAGCACCCAATACGTGAGATCGAGCTTTCCCCCGACCCCGTCGTATGTTTCTGACCAGGTGACGTAGTTGCCGATGTTCGCATTGACGCCGTAATTGTTTATCGGATTGACGACCTTCCAGTGATAGGTTTTCGTCTTCTCCGCAGCGTTGTGATCCGTTTTGTCCAGACGACCGTTCGAGACCGCGACCAGATCTTCCGGCACTGTGATGGCGATGTTCATCCCCCGGTCGGGTTCGTCATAGCCGATATCCTTGTTCGGCCACCAGATGCTGGCCCCGATCCCCTGGCACGTCGTATTGATGAACCAGTTTCCGAGATCGTCGCGTCCCCAGGTGATACCGCCATCCCACGGGGGATTTCGCGCCGCTTTCGGAATGCCTTCGTACGAGATATGGATCTTGTCCTCGACACCCGCCGCGAGATCCTTGTCGAACGCGACCCAGTACACGTTACCTTCACGTTCGAATTTAAGATCGGTCCCGTTGTGCACGACCCTGGTGATGTTCAGAGGCTGCTGCAGATCGATCTGCATCCGGCGCGCGGGCTTGATCGTTTTGAACGTGATCACATTCGATCCTTTGATCGATCTCGTAGCAGGCATGAACTGAACCGCGAGGTCGTAATGCAGCAGATCCCACCATTCACGTTCGGGCGTAACCGAACCGCGAAGAGTTTCCTGTCGGGTTACCGGGGGTGTCTGTGGCAGTACTGCCCAAGCGCCAGCAAGAAGCAGAGCAGCGATGAAAATCCGCATCCGCAGACGAGGAGTACGAAGCGATAAGAGACCGAAAATGTTTGTCATGATTGTCTCGAAACTGAGTTACATTTCGAGACAATTTTAGCAGATAAAGTTAGCAATGATCCGCGTGAACGGCCGGTGATTCAGTGATCCCAGTTGAATGCGACCACTGAATACCGGGCGTGAAGACTGCGGACACTAAGGCTTCGCAAGCGCGGCTTTGAATCGAGCCTCGTACTCATTGATGACGTTCAAGGCCGGCGGCTGTTCTTTGAACTTTACCCGGAGCATGTCGAACGCTTCCTGCGCACGCGGATCGGCGATGGCGATAAAGCCTTCCATGCCGTTTCGCATCGCGAAGTAATCCGTAGCATCCATCGCCTTTTTGAACTCAGCGTAGACCAGAGGATACGCACGCGGGTCGCCTTTGCCGGTCGCACCGACAACCGTCAGCGCCCGATTTCGAACGCCTCTCGCGATAGTTATATCTGTCGCGATCTTGTATCCGGTTTCGAATGCCCGCTTGTCGCCTAACTCAGCCAACCCGGCGAGACCCGCCAACATGATCCTTCCCTTCCACGATCTTGTAGCCACCAACCCGTTCAGTGAATCCAGCGCACGCGGATCTTTCACACGAGCAAGTGCGACCGCGGCCTGATCGATGACTGAATAACTCTGGTCCTTAAGCGACGCGACATAAATATCGGCGTATTTCTTATCCAGGGTTTCGCCGAGCAGCTCGACCGCGTCGGCCCGTATCAAGGACTTCGGATCTTTCGTCAGACGCATCACGGCCTGCTCGACCGGAGTGTCCAGCTTAAACGCCGCTCGCTCCTGGCCCGGGGGCGGGTCGGGTGAGTAGATACTCGCGATCACCGAAAGTGCGGCCCGACGGATACGCCAGAAAGGATCCTTCTCTGCCGAAGTTACAAGCGCCGCAACGATTCTGTCGCGATCAGCCGCATTGGCGGCTTTAGTTTCGAGCTGACCCATCGCCCACCGACGCGCGAGAACATCCTTATCGTTCGCCATCTGATACAACAGCTCATCGACCGGCTTCTCGAACTTTATTTCTTTCAGGAGCGTGCTTTCGTAGTCGAAGTTCACCAGCCTCGGTTTTGACGCGACATTGAAAGTGAAGACATTCTCGGCTTTCGCCTCAAGCCACACGCGCTCGATCTTGTCGTCGATCTCAATATCCACAAAGCTCTGAAAGAACTCGGTCTGCGGGTAGGCATTTGTCACGTCGACCTTCTGGGTCTGTTTTACATTGAGCGTAAGCTGCTTCTTGGTGTCATCGTAACTCTGGCTGACGTCGAAGACCGGATGACCCATCCTGTAAAGCCACTGATCGAAGAACCAGTCCATCGACTGTCCGGATGTTTCTTCGAATGCTATCCGAAGCTCCTCGGTCGATACCGGCTGGTGAGCGTTCGCCCTCAGGTAGTTGTTCAGTGATTTGAAGAAGAGCTTGTCGCCGACGTGCTTTCGCAGCATGTGCAGGATGGAGGCGCCCCCCGGGTAGGCGTAGTTGTCGAACATCGCATCCTTGTCGGCGTAATACTTCGTCACGATGGGGCGGCGATAACCTCCGTTCCACGATCCCAGGACCTGATCCTGGTTGTTGCGGACATCCGCATAGAGAAACTCTTCGTGGCCCTTTAACTTCTCGGTCCACATCGCCTGCATGTAAGTCGCGAAACTTTCGTTGAGCCAGATCTGCCCCCAGTCACGGCACGTCACGTAGTCGCCGAACCATTGATGCGCAAGCTCGTGCGACTGCAGCGGCTCGCTGTCGGTATCGAGCAGTTCGCGCTCGTCGTGGATCATTTCCTCGATCTGTGTTGTCGCAGTGATGTTTTCCATCCCGCCGCCAAAGTCCTCGACAAACGCCTGCGAGTATTTTGCGTACGGGTATTTGATCCCGGTTATCTCCGTAAAAAACTTGATCGTGGCCGGAAGATTCTTTACGGTGGCGGCCACCTCTTTTGTCTCGTCCGGGTAACCGTAGTTGTAAACGGGTATCCCGTCGGCGTTCTGCTCGACAGGCGTCGTATTCGTCACGACTATCGAGGTGAGGTAATTTGTGTACGGCTGGTCCATCTTCCAGTCGAATGTCCGCGTGCCGTCTGGATTCTCTTTCGTGCTAATGAGTTTTCCATTCGAGACGACAAAGAACGGCTTTTCAACGGTCGCCCGCAGCTCGGTGGTACGAAAGTCGTTTGGGCTGTCGTAGGACGGAAACCAATAGCGGTTGAATTCTGTCTCGCCTTGCGACCAGATCTGCCGCGGCTTGTTGGGCTCGTCGGCGGGGGGAACTATAAAGCGTAGCCCGCGCCCAAAACTTCCGATGGCCGTTTCGCCGCTCGCTGTGTTCTTGTGATTCGTCGCGTACGACACCTTCACGGTAACGTCTTCGCCGCTGCGATATGTGCGGTCGAGGATCACTTCGAGATTGTCATCGGCCCCGCCGCCCTTGTAGTCGAATTGCAGCGCTTTTCCATCGACCGTTGTAACCGAACTGATCGTCATGTCCGCGGCGTCAAGTGTGACGCGATCTGCATCGCTGAACGGTGCGAGCGTAACCGTCGACGTGCCGATCGCCTGCTGCTTTTGCCAGTCAAACCGAAGATCGATGGCAATGTGCTTGACGTCGATCCTGCGGCTCCTGATCCAGTTGACCGGCGGCAGCTTCGCGACATCCGCAAATAGCCCGAGCGGACGTGGCATCGGCCGAGCGTGCGCGATGGATGAAAAAAGAACTGAGACGACAAACGCCAGCGCGACAAGACTACGGCGAACATCTTTCTGTTTCATAGTTATTCGATGGATAGAGGTGCGTTGTTATTTCCCTAAGGCAGCGACGCGACGATTGTTTCACCAAAACACGAATCGCCGGTCATCATTGTGACGACCGGCGATGAAAACGATATAAGCGGTTGGCTACCTGTTTCTAATGTAATTGAACGCCATCGACGCGATGTCGTCCATCGCACTGCCGTCGCGGTCGCTGTCGAGCATATCGAACATTGCATTTCCGGATGATTGAGGCGCCGACGCCGCTTGTCCGCCGAGGAGCCCGCCCAACAATCCGTCCAGGCCTTCGGCACCGACGCCTTGCTCCTGCTTCTGCCGGCCGAGATATCCCATTATTATGGGGGCAAGCATCATCAAGATCTGCGCAACCTGACCTGCGTTGAGTCCCGACTCATTACTCGCCTGCTGAACAACCTGACCCTGGTTTCCGCCAAGGATGTGGCCGAGAATTCCGCCGGCATCGGCCTGACGCGGCGGCGCTGCCTGCGGCCCGCTGCCAAAGATCATTCCACCGAGCCCGCCGAGGTTGTCGAGGATGCTGCCGTCATGGTCCT
>CAMLKY010000209.1 GCA_946480545.1 uncultured Acidobacteriota bacterium | reverse complement strand
GCTGCGCCATCTCTCCAGCCTCTGGCATCGCCTGAAGTAGCCGCCGCCGCGGCACCGCAGTCCTGGTCGCCGTGGATACTTCTGGGAATCGCCGTTGTCATCATCGCCTTTTTGCTAGGGCGAAGTAGCCGTAAGGATAATTGACGCACTTCAATTGTTCGCAAACGAAAGAGGCGGCCGATGGACCGCCCCCTTTGGTCAGTGACTCTGTACTCGCCTAGATGTCGTAGTACATCGAAAACTCGAGCGGGTGCGGGCGCAGTCGCAGTGGAGTGATCTCTTTTTCGCGCTTGTATGAGATCCAGCGTTCGATCATCGAAGTCGTAAATACATCGCCTTTCAGCAGGAAGTCATGATCGTTTTCGAGGGCCCTCAACGCCTCATCAAGGGTTCCCGGCAAGCTCGGAACGTTTGCAAGCTCTTCGGGCGGAAGATCGTAAATATCCTTATCGAGCGGCTCACCTGGATCGATCCTGTTCTGTATCCCGTCGAGTCCCGCCATCAAGAGCGCCGCGAAGGTGATGTACGGATTACAGCTCGGGTCTGGTGGACGGAATTCAAGACGTTTGGCTTTCGGCGATTGAGAGAACATCGGAATTCGGACGGCCGCCGACCGGTTGCGTGCGGAGTAAGCAAGGTTGACCGGCGCCTCGAAGCCGGGCACCAGCCGCTTGTAGCTATTCGTTGTCGGAGCCGCGAAGGCGACCAATGCCGGCGCGTGTTTCAGCAATCCGCCGATGTAGAACTTCGCCATCTCCGAGAGACCCGCGTACTGATCTCCACCGAACAATGGATTTCCATCCTTCCAGAGCGACTGGTGGCAATGCATACCTGAGCCGTTGTCCCCGTAGAGTGGTTTCGGCATAAACGTCGCCGTCTTTCCGAACGCGACCGCCGTGTTTTTGACGATATTTTTAAAGAGCATCACATTGTCGGCAGTGTGAAGCAGGTTAGAGAATCGGAAATCGATTTCGCACTGTCCGGCGGTTGCGACCTCGTGGTGATGGCATTCGACGTCGATCCCAACTTCGCCAAGCGTAAGCGAGATCATGTTTCGAATGTCGATCAGAGTGTCGAGCGGGGCGACCGGGACGTAGCCTTCCTTCGGCCTGATGTGAAAGCCAGTATTCATCATTCCGTCATCGGAACGTCCGGTATTCCAGTGTCCCTCTTCGCTATTTAGCGAGAAGCCGGCCGACTGTTGATTGTTGTGATAGCTGACCTCGTCGAAGATGAAAAACTCGGCTTCGGGACCGACATAGATAGTGTCGGCAACGCCCGTAAATTTGAGATAGCTTTCGGCTCGGACGGCCACCGATCGCGGATCCAGACCGTAGCCTTCTTTCGTGATCGGGTCGACGACGTTCGCGATCAGGCACATCGTCGTTTCATCGGCGAATGGATCGATCCAGAAGCGGGAAGGATCGGGGATCAATAACATGTCCGATTCGTTGATGGCTGCCCAGCCTCGCAAACTCGATGCGTCAAAACCAAATCCTTCTTCGAAGGAATCCTCGGTGAGTTGTGAGATCGGGTACGTTAGGTGGTGCCATGATCCGGGAAGGTCCGTAAAGCGGACCGAAACAAACCGTGCTCCCTTATCTGCGGCAAATGTCAGTACGTTCTTTGGGTTCATTTAAGCTCCTGAGAATCGACAGAATATTAGGTGCGGAGAACCCGGGAGCAATAAAGACAAACCGCGGATCTAGTCCGCGGTTCGTGATCGATGCTTCAGTATTCGGGCACTCATGCGGCCCACGAGGTGCAATGACCGTGCCGCATAGATTCTCTAGAATTTTGAGGATGCCTTAATGAAATCTAGAACATTATTGTAGGGCGATCTAGCTTATCTGACATATATGACGGATTCTATGGGGCCGGGTTCATGATCTCGAGCCGGGTCTTTGACGCAAACGCAACAGGCCGTCCCTGTACGTTGAGCAACTGAACGTTCCGCAGTCCTTTGGACTCTGCGAGCTCAAGTGCCTGCTGTGCCACTCTCTTCTTGTCGGCATCCGGAAGCTGATCCCATGATGGGAGCGTGATCGCGTAGAGGGTGCTGGCTGTCGCTCGTCCGGACCGAAGATGATCCTTAAGAGGAGTGCTCTCTAGCCCGACATCTTTTGCCGACTCCGCCATCGACGATTCAGCCTCCGGCTGATTCGCCCAGTAGTAAAGCCCGCCGGTCGCGATCGCCACAATTATGGTCGCTGCAAGCAGCCACTTGTTAACGCCAAGCAAGTTCTCTTTGAGACTTGAAGACTTGCGTTCCTGCTTCGCGATCTTGGCTGTCTGATCCGGCGAGGTCGCAGGAGCTTGGTGCGGAACGAATCCTTCATCAACCGGCAAGCTCTTCAGAAGCTCTACCAATTGCACTGTCTTCCCTGCCGCGTCAGAAATTATCTGATCATATTCGTAACCGTACTTCTGCTCGACGGTTTCGGTGCTGCCTTCATTCCGCTCCTGCTGGATCAAATCGACAAACTTGTTCCCGATTCTAATGTTGCAGTCGATGGAGGCTGCAACGATCTCCGGCGTAAAGAACGTCTCCCCGGTGGCTTCTTTAAATTTATGTATCCGGTCAAAAAATTCGTTTTGAACGAGTTCGTCGAAGGTCGCGGCGTTATCCGCTTCCGAGATTCGATCCTCGATACCGGCCACAACCGCTCTGGTCTTCAGTGTGAGTTCATCCGTTGAGTAGAGTGCCAGGCTGGCCCAGTTCTGATAGAGCGTTTTGATGTGCCCGACCATGTCCTCGCGGCCGAACAGCAGGCGCCGTCGCATGTCTTCAGTCTCTCGTGAGAACAGCCGCGTCATCACAAAGTCGAACTTCGCACGCGAGAGCTCCGAGTATGGAAGGTTTCGATAGAAGCGGCCGAGAGCAATCAAGGCTTGCGAGCTGAGGACCGGGCGCGAATTCTCGCAGAAGCGCCGCAGGTTCGCTACAGTGACCTTCGAGTCTCGATCTGCGAGGGCGGTATTCCACGCCTCGGTCTCGCGCATAAGCTGAAACTCGGCGTCGACATACTCGCTGGTCGATGAATCACCCTGGACCTGGACAAATCGATGCAAAGCCTTCTTTGCCTCCAGGTCGTCGTAGGAGGCCGGCACCTTCTTCATGTGCTCGCGTTCGATGCCGGATAGCACATGCTCGACCATCTGCAGGCTCGAGATCTCATCCATTGCACGCTTTCGGTAAAAATCGGTCTCGCCCCGGTGGTCGTCTGTGGGTTGATCTGTATCTTCCGCAGAAGCGCCGAGGTCCGAGCGTTGGTGTGACTCACCTGCCGCTGCGGATTGCGAGCCGTCCTTTGGCCGATCCACGTCAATGACGGTGGCCTCTAGAAGATTCTCATCCCGGAGTTCTTCGATTAGATCTTCAAAGACATTCATTTGTTTTTACCTGGAGGGGTTGAAAGCGAGCGCGAAATTTTGTGGGAGACTTAGGGACAAATTAATTTTCGGGAGAACCTGCGGGATAAACCTGCGTGATCTTCCCTGATTGATCGAGCTCATACTGATAGAGCACATCGCCAACCACATTGCGGCGGGCACTTATCGAATATTCGGTCCTTAGCTCATCGTCTACGGGTCGTGCCGGCGTCATCGTAAAAACGTATCGCCCACGAACGATGCTGTCGCCGACGACGACACCAAAAACGTTATTTGCCTGTCGGTTGATCTCGTCGAGCCGGCCGAACCTCCCGTTCTGCGTGAAGAACGTCGCCTGGGTAGTAGCCATCGTGCGCATGGCGCTGTACGCGGAGCCATTTTCGGCCGCCCACATACCCTTCTGATAAGCGGGTACGGCCATGGCGGCGATCAACCCGATGATCACTACGACCAATATCACCTCGATTAACGAGAAGCCTTGTTCTGATCTGCTGCTCATAGAATTTCCCTCGGTCAAACTGACACTTTTTGACACCATTTTTTGACAGTTCGCGGGCCAGAATCGCGAGGTGAGCATCGAAGCGTGCGATAAATACTGGCTCATAGATTCGGCCGGGCCTTTCCCAACCTCTCATGAACGGTCTTGAGCAAGGGTTATGCCACCGAGCCAATCACCGAAAAGCCTTGAAAAACTTTGTGTTGTTTCACCTGTTGTTTTTTGTTAAATTTCTGACTAAGCTTTAAGTTTCGCCTGATAGTTAGAAATTTCGATTTCATGCGCTGGAGTATGCAAAATTGAGTTCAGTAATCGAACGCACCGTCGAGACATACGGGATCGAAAATTGGGGAGCCGATTATTTTGGAGTCAACCGAAAGGGAAACTTGATCGTTCGCTCCCCCGACAACGCCAATTTAACTGCTGATGTGAAGGAGATCATCGACGATCTCGCTAAACGAGGGGTGCATACGCCGGTACTGCTGCGATTCCCTCAGCTTCTATTCGGTCAAATCCGCAAGTTACAGACAGCATTCAGAAAATCCATTCGCGAATTCGAGTACGAAGGCGAGCACATGTGCGTCTACCCGATGAAGGTCAACCAGAATCGGGCGGTTATCGAGGAGTATCTAAAAGAAGGGTCGAGATACAACTTTGGTTTGGAGGCCGGATCCAAAGCGGAACTTTACGCCGCGCTCGCACTCGACCAGCCAAAGGACAGCCTTCTGGTGCTCAATGGATTCAAGGACCGCGATTTCGTGAAGCTTGCGTTTGCAGGGGCGGGTGCCGGCAAGAACGTCGTGATCGTTATCGAGAAGATGTCCGAGCTCGATCACACCCTGAGCATAGCAGCACAGGTGACGGCCGAAAATCCTGAAACACCCATCCCGATGATCGGTGTCCGCGTAAAGCTCTATTCAAAGGGAACGGGCAAATGGGAAAAATCAGGCGGCGAAGCGGCGAAGTTTGGCCTAACGACGACCGAGATACTTGATGTTATCCGCCAGCTTCAGGAAGCCGAGGATAAAGCGCGCGATGCCCGCGTCGTCGTTCAGGTCGAGCAGCGGCACGTAGAGCCGGCGCATGGCGCGCATGAAGATGTTCTCGTGCTCGGCCACCCGGCCGGTGACCAGCAGCGCGACCGCCGCCGG
>CAMLKY010000208.1 GCA_946480545.1 uncultured Acidobacteriota bacterium | reverse complement strand
TCTACCGCAACATCTCCGTGATCCCTAGTTAATTATTCTAAGTCAGTCTGGTCGTTTCTGAATCTCATCTCGAGAGAACCTTAAATCCCAAATCCCAAATCCGCATTCCGAAATCAAGTTGGCGGAGGCGTGTGGGAGTCGAACCCACCCAAGTACGCTCTCGCGCACTCGCTGACGGTTTTGAAGACCGCGCCCATCACCGGACAGGATGCGCCTCCGCATTTATGGATTCAATAGAAGAGAGGTAACCAGCGTCGCACGTTTCGCGATGTCATCGATAATGATGTGCTCGTCCATCCGATGCGCTCCGTCACCCGCGATGCCGAGCCCGTCGAGCACCGGCACGCCCTGGGCCGCTACGAAATTCCCATCCGACGCACCGCCCACCTGTGTCTCCCCGAGATCGTAATTGAATTCGGCCGCGAGCGCCTTCGCACGATCGAACAAAGCCGCAACAGACTCGGTCCGCTCGAGCGGGGGCCGATTAACGCCACCGGTAACCAGGATCTTTACACGTTCGTCGAAAGGCTGAAGGTTCGAGATCGCATTTTCAACTCTCATCGCTTCCTCGGCGTTTGTGAACCGCACGTCCACTGAGCATTCCGCGTGCTCGGGGATAACGTTGGTCGTTGTTCCGCCGCGCATCGTGCAGACGTTCACGGTCGTGCCGGCGATCGGCTTGTTCAATCCGCTTAGTTGTTCTATCTGTCGCGCCAGCTCGAGTATCGCGCTCGCGCCCTTCTCGGGCTCGAGCCCGGCATGTGCCGGACGGCCCCACGTCTTGACCGTGAACATCCCGGTTCCTTTTCGGCCCGTCTTGACGCGTCCGTCAGAGGACGGCTCGAGGACGAGACAGTATTCGGCATCTCGTGTCGCCGCTTCAACGAGTGAGCGGCCGGTCGCGCTGCCGACTTCCTCGTCACACGAAAGCAGGATCCGTATTGGTCGTGAGGGCGCAAGACCCGTTGTTTGAAAGAACCTGAGCGTCTCGAGAATCAACACGATTCCCGATTTCATATCGAAGACCCCGCAGCCGTAGAGCTTTCCGTCCTCGATCCTGGTCGGGTTCAGCCTGCAGGTGCCCACCGGATGCACCGTGTCCGTATGGCCGAGAAGAAGGACCGCCTTCTTATCTCCGGGAAAGGCGGTAACAGATAGATGCTCACCGCAGTCGACCGCGGAAATGCGTTCAACCAAAAACTCAGACGAGATCTCGCGAACTCGCTGTTCGATCCAGTCGACTACGTGCCCGCTCTGAGCGACATCGAACGAGGGCGACTCGATATCTACGATCTCGCGAATCTCATCAATAATGCCGGCTTCACGTTCCTGGAAGTGTTCGAGGATCTCGAGTGGCTTCATTGAATATCGAAGTTGATGTCGGTAACCGAATTCGCGACAGCATACCGGCGCGCCGATTCCTCGTCGGGGAACGTCGCGACGACATCGAACGAGCGGGCGACGCGTTTGCCGTCGAGGTTGACCATGATCGTCGGCCGCGCGGCGGGTCCCGCCGGGCAAACGTCCAGGAGAGTCACTGTCGGGGTCGCCTTGGCCCGATTTTCCTCGGTCTGTTTCTTAAAGACCGGGTACATTATTCGGCGGATCACGGGGCACTGGGCTTTTGCCGTTACGGCGGGCATCCCGAACACGCGGTTTAGGGTTTCGCCCATTCGATATCCGGCGATGGCGAGCTGGCGCTCGGCCACCTGAAATGCTTTCTTCCTATACTTCTCGGACGGCATTTGAAATCGTACCAAGTCGGACGAGAAGACGTCCGTAGGTGCGAATTTAAAGCTCTCTTCCTGCCACGCCTGGTGATCACCGATCTTGAAATTCGATCCGAATGAATCGAACGGATGCCGTTTCATTATTCGCCGTGCGACCGATTCGATGTAGTCGCGCTCACAGGCCTCGCTTTCCATGGGTATGTTCCGTCCGATGATCGAATCCCAAAACCAGTGAAGGTTCACCTGGTTCTCGCGCGCGGTGCCCTGTGGTGTGAGTAAGAACAGATTGCCTCCCTGGTCGCCTTTCGGCTCGAGGTCGGTTACCCGTGCGGATGTATGGAGCGGTTGATGAATGTCGCCCGCGAGATGCATGATCCATGCGATCGCGATCGCCTTGTCTCGATCACTGGCTGCCGGGTCGCGTATCACCTTGTCGAACTCATTCAACTTTGAAACAGCAACTCCGCCCTCGGAAAACCCGGTCAATCTCTCGGCGGTCGAGCCTACCTGCTTCCAGAATGTGTCGTCGTAGTGCCAGTTGCTCTTGTGATACTTTTTCTGCCGATTCTCGAATGCACGGTCGCGGACAATGTCGGCCCATGTCGCCGCGAGCATAAAGTACTCGAGCTTCTTTGTGGCTTCGGGCTCGGGCCCGTATTGCATATAGAACGCCGAGAGGTGTGAATCCTCGGGTGCGCTTCGCAGAATTCGAATTACCGCTTCACGCGCCGCCGGCGACATTCTCTGCCAGGCGATGTAGGCCGTGGTCTTGTGACCGACGTCGTCCCATGCGTGGGCAGATGTGCAAATGCCAGCCGCGACTGCCACGAAAACAAACACTCGGAATACTGTTTTCATATACCTTTTTTTGTTCCTTTTCCGAAGATTCTAACGAAATAACCCTATAAAGAGAAAGCGAAACGCTTGCGAGTAGAACAGATAGTCGGGAATTCGCACCTGCAAGGCATAGTGCTTGCAAATAACACTCTGGCGAAAGTCGAGGTTATTTTGATATTTTCGCCAGCCCGAATTCGCGTTATTTGTGTTGAGGGTCACACCACAACTACGGGATTAGCAAATAATGCGCAAAAAGCTTTCCCCTGGCTCGTTCCTTGAAGCGAGTCACATTGATGAGATGTGAGGAGAAAGAAAGGTTATGCAAGGTGTTTTGGAACAGAACAGAATAGCAGCCGCCCTGATCAACAGAACGGCGGGATCATTTGGAGAGAAGATCGGTGTTGTAGCGTCCCTTTTCGGATGCTGGCACAAGCGTCTGACGCGACCGATCAGCGACAAGGACAGCTCGTACCTCGCGTGTCTTGACTGTGGAGCTCGGAAAAAGTTCGACGCTGAGAGTTTTCGAACGTCGGGTCCGTTCTACTATCCTCCTACTGTTCGACCTGATTCTTACTAAACTTACAACCGGAAATTGTTTGCTTGGGTGCGGTGCTTTTTGAGATGGTTCCGCACTTTTACTTTTAAAGGTAAAGTGCAACGAACGTCACTGCCCGATAAGAGTATTGACGGCCTGCGCCAACTCGATCCTGGTGAGCCCGCGCGAGCCATTGAATTCAGTTCCGTCCAGCTTGATAAGCCCCCGTTGAAGCGCGATCGCAACGTGGCCGCGGAACTGTTGCGGTATCGATGCGGCGTCCGACAGCGTGAGCGGGAGTGTCGCGCTGGCGGTCTGCGACTCGAGACCCGCAGCCCTGACAAACGCTATCGCAGCGATGAGCTTCGTCGTTGCATTGTTCGGATTGAACCTGCCCCCGGCCACGGCATCGACGATCAAAGCTCCACCCGGATTGAACTGTACGCTCTCGATCGAGTTTCGCGAATAGACATCTCGCACATCTATGAACAGCGGAGAGGACGCCAGGTACTGCGGCACAAACCCGCTCCGAACGAGCGCATCGGCAAACTCTGCGCGAGTTACGGCGGACCCGGGACGGAACTTTCTTCCTTCGGGCAACATCACGCTGGCGAGCAGGCTCTTCTCGGCATGAGCGATCATCTCGGGCGATAGCGAGTCGA
This sequence comes from uncultured Acidobacteriota bacterium, assembly GCA_946480545.1. The sequence continues at coordinate 1,328 of CAMLKY010000208.1, read as the reverse complement.
GATCCATCATCGTCGGATACTCAACCTGTGTGACCTCGACCGCACCGAACACACTTTGCGATGTGCCGGTGTAACCCGAGTGGCGAATTGCGGCGCTTAGACTTCCAGCGAGCGGGTTTCGGAAAACTACCTTTTCGCGCCGTCCTGTCAGGCCCGGCAGATTCAGGTAATTCGATTGTCCGATCAGGGCGTTTGACGAGTCATAGATCTTCAAGCCAAAGTCATTCGCGCTCAGATCCCATGCGATGCTGATGGTCGCCTGTACGGTGTTCTGGGGAATCGTAATGCTGTTTGATGCGGTGACGTTCGGGAACACCATCTGTGCGAACGTCTGCGATGTGCGTGTCGAGAACCGGATGCCATTGCGTGACACGGTCGAGCGAAATCCGCCCATCTCGCGTTCCGGGAATGCTGCTTCGAGTACGGCCGCGTATGTGTTGAGCATGCCGGCGCCGGACTCGTGGAAGAAATACTTGGGCATCGGCGTCGCGGTACGGCTGAGTATGTCCTTGATCTCACCTGGCGTCAGCGACGGGTTTGCCTCGAGCATCAACGCGATCGCACCCGCGACTTGCGGTGCGGAGAACGATGTGCCGGTCGCCGTTGTATAGTAGGGAAGCTCGGTGATCGAAAGTCTCGACGAATCTGCGCCGATAATTCCCGAAACGCTGGTTATCGACGGCAGCGATCGCAGGCTGATGATATTGGTACCCGGTGCGACAAGGGTCGGATGCTGCAGGCCGTCGCCAAAACTTCCACGTGAGGAGTACGAAGCGAGTCGGCCGTTCGCGTCGGTCGCCCCCACCCCGATGACCCAGGGCGCTGCGGCATACGGGTTCAGGGTTCCGTTGCCTGGTCCGGTGTTGCCTGCCGAGAATACGACATTCACGCCGCGGTCGGTCAGCATCTTCGTCGCAACATTCACGGGATCGTTCGGATCGAAAATCGTGTTCGCCGAGAAGCTGCAGTTAACGACTCGAACGCCGTACTGCTGGCCGCGATCGAGCAAGTAGTCGAAACCCGACAACACGTTTACGAGGTTTGCGTCACCGGCGCTCAGACCCAGAAGCTTTGCACCTGCAGCGACACCGTTGTAGCGGCCGGCAGAGCTCGAACCGCTGCCCGCGATCACGCCGCCGACAAATGTGCCATGGCCGCTCACCGGATCGGTGTTCGAAAGCCCTTCGAGCGGCAGCGGGTACGTAAATCCAACAGGTGCGCTCTGCAGATCATTCAGTCGAACATTTTGTACAAGACGACCGGCGAGATCCGGATGCAGTGAGTTGATGCCCGTATCGAGCACCGCGACAGTAACGTTGCGACCCGTA
>CAMLKY010000207.1 GCA_946480545.1 uncultured Acidobacteriota bacterium | reverse complement strand
CTTTCGAAACCGGACCGTCACGATCGCCGTCCTGGCCGGATTCCTCGGCGGTGTCGCAATGTTCGGTGCGATCTCATTCATCCCGCTTTTTGCTCAGGGCTCATTGGGATTCACGGCGACCGAGGCCGGGTCGCTGCTGACACCGCTGATGCTGACATGGGTGACGATGTCGGTGATCGGCGGACGGCTGATGCTGAAGATCGGTTATCGAATTATTACGATCTTCGGTTACGTGGCCCTGACAGTCGGATTCATTTTCCTCGCGATGTTCAGCCGGGATACTCCGCTCGTATGGCTTTATGTCGACCTGATGATCATCGGAGCCGGGCTCGGTCTTTCGATGCTTACACTACTCATCGCCGTCCAGCAGGCTGTCGAGAGGAGCAAGCTCGGGATCGCGACGTCTCTTAACCAATTCTCAAGGTCGATCGGTGGTGCTATCGGCGTCGCCGTAATGGGTGCTCTTCTGACTGCGTCACTTGCCGGCGAGCTGAAGAGCGTTGCGGATGACGGAGGGCCGCTGACTCCGCAGATGGCGACCGAGTTCTCCTCGAACCCGAATGCTTTGATAGAGCCGAGCGAGAAAGCGGCGCTCAATGAATCGGTTCTGGACCTGCTTCAGGATGCTCTAGCAAGAGCGATCCATCCCGTGTTCTGGGCAGGAGCGGTTGCAGCCGCGCTTGGGCTTCTGGTTGTTCTATTCCTACCGCGCGAAGGCGACGAAGAGGAGTCGGTCGATGGCGAGCGTTTGATAATGGCTGAGCAAACCACGATCAACGCCCGGAATCAGCCGCATGTAACTGAGGGCTAGATTTAATTATTCGTAACTTAAAGCCTCGACCGCATCCAAACGAGCCGCACGCAAGGCTGGATAAAGTCCTCCGAGAGCACCGCCGATCAGACCGACGACAAAAACGAGGAGCATCACCCACCCGCTCATCTCGACCTCGAGCGTGGTGACCCGCGTCAGCGCAAAACGCAAAAGAACAGTGAGCAGTATTCCGCTAACTATGCCCAGCAGGCTGATCAGCAGCGCCTCCTGAGTTATCGTCCAGGCGATGGCGGTGTTGCTCATCCCGAGCGATTTCATGATGCCGATCTGGCGGGTCCGCTCGGTAACGGTCGTGTACATGGTCAGTAAGATCACGAGCGCACTGATCACTGCGGCGACCCCGATAAAGACATTCAAGAAAACATTCAGCGCCGGAAAGCCCTGCATGTACAGCTCCTCGATCTCGCTCGTCAGGACGATCTGGTTGTCGGGGAACGCCTGATGGAGACGTTCGGCAACCTGCTTCTCATCCTGGCCTGCCGCTATTTTTTCCAGGAAGGCCGACGCTTTTCCCTGGGCGCCAAGCTGCTCCTGCATGGTCGCGAGCGGGATCTTAATGCGCCCGCCCGCAGCAGGCTCGTAAGTGCCGACGATCGTGAACTGGCGTTCGTAGAGCTCGATCTTTTCACCGACCGAATAATTCTTTTGCTGTTGAAAGCCTGTATCGATGATGGCTTCGTCGCCGCGCTGACCGAAGCTGCGTCCCTCGATAATGTCGATCCCGACGACACGCGCGTACTCTTCGAACTCGACACCGTCGATCAGGCGATTACCGGTATTGTTATCTTTTGCCTGGACCGAATTCTGTCCGAGGCTGATGACCGACGCGACGCCTTCGACGCGGGCGATCTCGTCGCGCATCGAAACCGGAAGCCGGAAGCTCTCGGTCCCGCTGAACCCAAAGCTGCCGGAGGCGCGGAACATGATCTCGGCACCGACATTCCCCTCACGCTTCCCCCGCTCGCGCATCGTCCCGTTCGAGAGTCCAACTGTAAAGACAATTAGCAGAACACCGACCGCGATCCCGAGTATGCTCACGACAGTCCGCGCAGGGCGGTGGAACATGTTTGAAAAAACAAGATTCATTTAGTTGCGACGCGTCCTTTGCGTCTTTGCGACTTTGCGGGAAAACATGTTCCGGGGATTCCCAAAATTTGTCCTCCCGCAAAGGCGCAAAGACGCAAAGGAAGAAATGGTTATTGCCCCGGGGCGACATTCGCGTTAGTACCAGCTATCTGATTTTCTTGTTTTAGTTGCTCGGGCGATTTCCAGCCGGCACGTTTCAGGAGATCAAGCGCGAAGCTGACGGGGACTGCCATGTTGGCTGCCGTATTTTCCGTGAACACGCCGAAGTTCACGCCGATCACTTTACCTGTCTGCCCGAACAAAGGCGCGCCTGAGCCTCCTTCCGCGGTCTTGGCGTCGTGAACGATACGCCGCGAATCCAGGTCCGTTATTGCGCCCTGCGTCGTGAGCGGAACGATCTTGCGCGACTGTGCTAGGAAATTGATCAGGTTCTGCCTCGAGTTACCGAACCGGGAGTTGATCGATTTAGCCTCGTCGTCGTCTACCATCGCGAGCAGCCGATCCGGGCCGCTAGGGTAGCCCATCGTGACCACGGTCTTTCCGATCATCGCGGCTGCGGTATCTTCCTCCAGCGGCAGCGCGGGTATCTCCGCCGGTAGAGACGCCGCGTCGACTGTCGCCACCGCCACATCCTCACGGCCGCCGAGCTCCCGGATCTTTAACGGATACGGCTGGGGGTAATTTGGAAAGTAGATCACGAGCCTCTTGATCCGTGCACGGCCATTCGAATCACGCATCATCTGCTTGACGAGATCGTCCTCGGTCCACGGCTGCAATACATGCTTGTTTGTGACGATATAGCCGCCGCCGGCGTGAAAGCCGGTGCCGATAAAGTCGTACTCGACGGGGCTGCCGTTCCCCTCGGTGGTGAGTCCCGAGACGGGCTGCGAAGGCTGCACACCACCTTCTTCCGACGTCGACGGCTCGTACTGATTCTGCGCAACCGCATTCGGATCCGGATAGCGAAGAACACGGCCGTTACTGCGATCGACGAGATCGTACACGCCCACGATCAGGCAGACGCCGGTACCGTAATCGACGCGAAGGTTCTGCGCGAGTGAGACCGTCCGGTACAGATCTGTGTTCGCCTTCTCGAGATCGCCAAGCTGGTTATTCGTGATGCCGAGCTGCTTTTCGAGCTGTTCGATAATGCTCGCCTGGCGCACGGACTGTTCGCGATTTTCACGCAGCTCACGGCTGACCGCCCAGCCGAGATAGAGCACGCCGCTTATAAAGCCAACCGCGAGCACGAAGATGATCGCTTTAGTCGTCCAACTGATCTCCCGCATCAGCTCCCGTGAGAATTCTCTTAGGAATGCTTTTGCATCGTCACGCTTTGGCGAAGTCGCGGCGTCGAGAGCGGCGGATTCGATGAACTGAGCGACGTGAGGAAGGTCACGATTGGCGCGGATCAGCGACGGTTTGTTCGACGGAGCAAAGAACGAAAAGCTGATGTCACTGCCGCCGATCCTCATCGCGTCGCCGTCGCCGACGGCAACATAGCGTCTGAGAGGTTGGCCATTGACCGTGATTGCGAGCTCAGGCGAAAAATTGACAACACGAAATACACCGTCCGTGTCCTCAAGCTCGACCCAGCGGCCGTTGACCCCGACCTGTGTGGTCTGGATCTGGAGGTCGCATGTGTCGTCTGAGCCGATCGCCAGACGGTCTTGTGAAAATACCTCGGTCGACTTCTCCGATCCGACCTCGATGTGAACGATAAGTCCTGCCATTAAAGGGCTGTTTCGACGTCAAAGTCGAAGATGGATTCTACCACAGTGCCTCGTTCTTCGATGCAAGTAGACCCGGCTTCGTGGCAAAATAAAATCAAGCCGAAAGCGAAGTCAACTGGATGGCCTGCACGGGCGGACACCCAACGTTTCAATTCTGGATTTTAGATTTTGGATTTTGGAGTTTTCGGCGACTGAGGATGGCAAAACCTAAATTTATCGAAGATCGCGACCAGCTCGAAAAGCTCGCGCCGGTGATGAAGGCTCCGCTGAAGCGCCACGTCTTTGTATGCACGGGCAAATCCTGTTCGCAGGTCGGGGCAGGGGAAGTGAAAGCCGAGTTCGAGCGGATCCTGGAAGGGAAGCGCCTGCGTCAGGGAAAGGAATCAAAGAATCGAAACCCGATGGGCGAGATCGTCCTGACCGAGTGCGGCTCGGTCGGCTTCTGCTCAATAGGCGTAGCGGTCATGGTCTACCCCGACGGCACCTGGTACGGCCAGGTCCAACCCGAAGACGTCCCGGAGATAATCGAGGAGCATTTGGAGAATGGAAGAGTTGTGAAGAGGTTGGCGTTGATCGAGATCGATCGGGGTAGGTAAGGTGAAACGCAGCGTGCGAAGCGGAGCGTGTGGCTTCAAGTTGAACCTGATCGTCTTAGCGTGCGGAGCACGCGTCCATAACTTTAGCTACACGCGAGCGAATGCGAGCGTGTAGTCCCATCGCCCGTCGTCAACCAGCGTGTGAAACACGCGTCTTCAGACGCTACTCCCAAAGGTATCTCTCGTCGAAGGGGATGTGGTGCAGCTTGAGCAGTTCCTTGTACTCCTCTTCAAAACTCTGCTTCTTGTGATGTTCCTTCTGGTTGCGAATGTATTGTCGAACGGCATCTGCGTTTGACTCACTTACGGAGAATGCGCCGTACCGCCGCTGCCACCGGAAAAGCGGTTGATGTTTGCGGCGGACCCATCCGGATGAGTTCGCTTTCAGCTTACATAAGAAATCCGATACCGAGATTACGGGTTCGATACGTGCAAATACGTGCGAGTGATCGGGCATGCCGTTGATCTCGATCGGGACGCCGTGATTGGCGGAAATGATCCGGCCCATTTGCTTGTACAACTCAGATTCCCACGATTCGGAAATAAGCGGAAGTCTGTTTTTCGTGCCGTAAACGATGTGGATAAGGAGGTGTGTGTAGGACATTGGGAGATATCGCGTGATGCACACGCTTTTGTCTAATCTATCTCCCCGTGAAACGGAGTGTGAGCTAAACGTTGTCGGTAGTCAAGAACGCGTGTTCCACACGCTCGACCCGGGTGCGTTCGCACTACACGCTCACCTTCGCTCGCGTGTAGCTAAAGTTATGTACGCGTGCTTCGCACGCTAAACATCAGGTTCAACTTGAAGCTACACGCTCGCCTTCGCTCGCGTGTAGCTAAAGTTATGTACGCGTGCTTC
>CAMLKY010000206.1 GCA_946480545.1 uncultured Acidobacteriota bacterium | reverse complement strand
TGTGTGTCGACAAAGGGATCACGATGGCGCATCTGAAAGGAACAGTGACCGAATGGCTCCGGCGTATGTACGGCGAGGACACGAAGACGCGGTTTCGCCCGAGCTACTTCCCTTTCACAGAACCATCGGCGGAGTTCGACTTCTCATGCTTCAAATGCCACGGCACTGGAAAGTTCGAAGGTGAACGCTGCCGCCCGTGCAAGGGATCAGGATGGATCGAGCTTGGAGGTTCGGGCATGGTGCATCCGAACGTGCTCCGTGCGGTGAATGTCGACCCGACTGTTTACTCAGGCTTTGCATTTGGCTTCGGGCTCGATCGCATGGCGGCGTTGATGTACGAGATCGATGACATCCGCCATCTGTTCGAGAACGACGTGCGATTCCTGGAGCAATTTCGTTAGTAAATAGTGAATCGTAAGTCGTAAATGGCGAGCGCTATTGGCGATTTACTTTTCACGATTCACTTTTATGAACATTAGCTACAACTGGCTAAAAGATCTTATCGACCTAGACCTCTCGGCAGAGGAACTGGCGGTGCAGTTGACGCGAGTAGGCCTGGCCGTCGAGGGCGTGCATCCGCACGGCGACGATTTCGTGCTGGACATTGACCTCACCTCGAATCGTCCCGATTGCCTTTCCCATCTCGGTGTTGCCCGGGAGATCGCCGCTATCACTGGGCGTGAGCTCAGATCTCGGGAAGAGATCGTTGAAGCCGATATTCCTGTGCCGACGATACTAGCGTATGACGTCGTCGCGATCCACGACGCCGACCTCTGTAACCGGTTTACGGCGAGGATCATCAGGAACGTAAAGATCGGTCCATCGCCGGATTGGCTTAAGGCGCGGCTCGAAGCGATCGGCGAGCGGTCGATCAACAATGTCGCTGATATCACGAACTATGTCATGCACGAGCTTGGTCAGCCGATGCACGCGTTCGATCTCGACAAGCTTGCGGGAGGCCGGATCATAGTCCGCCGTGCTCGCGCAGGTGAGACGATAAAGACCCTGGACGAAGCCGACCGAAAGCTCGACGGGAATATGCTGGCGATATGCGATGCGGAAAAGCCCGCGGCGATCGGCGGCATCATGGGCGGTCTCGATTCGAGCATCACCGACAGCACAACCAACGTCCTGCTCGAGGTCGCATACTTCAAACGCGAGAACATCCGTCAGACGTCACGAAAACTCGGTCTCGCCACTGAGGCGAGCTATAGGTTCGAACGCGGCGTCGACATCGACAATCTAATAAACGCATCGAACCGCGCGGCCGAGCTGATCTGTGATCTTGCCAGCGGTGCGCTGGGTGAATTCATCGATGTCTATCCGACGAGATCGGAACGGCCCGAGGTTTACTCACCGAATGTCTCTCGTGCGGTCGAGCGGCTGACGGGCTTAAAGGTCCCCGCGGATAATGCCGTGTCGATCCTCCGCTCCCTGGGCATCTCACATCGCGAGAATGACCCGACCATCTTCGTCTCACCCTCGTGGCGGCACGACATCGCGATCGAAGAGGACCTCGTCGAGGAGGTCGCACGTCACGCGGGCTATGAAAATATCGCCGAGGAGTTGCCGCCCGCGTTTGGGGCCGGTGAATATCAGCCCGGCGAGCTTCGCAAGAAACTTGTCCGGCGTTCTCTTGTCGATCTGGGCTTCAACGAGGCCGTATCGTACAGCTTTATCGATGCGTCATCAGACGAAGTCTTCGATGTTGCGCCCGGCCTGATCGATCCAAAGGCTGAAGAAAAGTACGTTACGTTGCGGGATTCGGTGATAGAAGGAGCAGTTCGCATGCGCCCGACGCTGATACCAGGCCTGCTGGAAGCAACCCGCGTGAACTTCAATCAACAGCGGCGGGACGTGAAGCTCTTTGAGATCGGCAAATGCTTCGCGAATGAGCTGAACGAGGAGGGGTTGCCAAACGAGCGGGAGATGCTCGCGTTGGTAGTCACGGGTAGTGACGCAGCGGCCGACCGAGCATTGACCCAGCGGGAATTGGATTTCTACGACGCAAAAGGCGCCGTGCAGAACGCGCTCGAAAAGATCGGTTTCGATAATGCCGGCTTTACCGCCTCTGAGCAGGTGCGTCATCTACGAACGGGCCAGTCGGCCGTGATCTCGGTCGCTGGTAAGGACGTGGGCTCGGTCGGACGACTCAGCGAGGAAATCGCCAACGATTACAAGTTTAAGCAGCCTGTATATGTCGCCGAACTCGATCTTCAGGCAGTTCTTGCCGCGGAAGCTCCGCCGGTTCTATATCGCAGTCTGCCGAAATATCCTTCGGTCGTACGCGATGTTTCGCTGCTTGTGAAGCGCGACATGACGTTCGACTCGATACGAAAGGCGATCCGAGATCAAGGTTACGAGCTTTGTCGGGACATTCAGTTCGTCGACATTTACGAAGGCAAGGGCATGGCCGTGGACGAACGGTCGATCACGATTCGGCTCGAGTATCGAAGCGACGAGCGGACGCTGATCGAGAGCGAAGTCGACGACATTCACGGTAAGATCGTCGATGCGCTGGAGCGGGAATTAAATATTCGACGGCGATTCTGACTTTAACTTGAACTTTAAAACGAAAATTAACATAATCGTTACCCTGAAGATTTTTACAGCCCGCAATTATTTGGAGACAGTCGATGAATGGCCTAACGGGAATGGAGAAGTTCTCGCATCTCGAAGACAAAATTTACCTCACGATCGAGTTTGCTAAACGGATCAGAGAAGAGAAAGAGAAGATCGAAAAGGAAACGAGCGATCTCCGGCGCGAGGCGGTAAACCTTCGTGAAGAGAACGCGAGACTCGCCGAAAAGGTCAATGGTCTTCTGTCGGAGCGTGACGCTATCCAGCTAAAGGTCGAAGCTATGCTCGACGCGATGACAATAATCGATGCCGAGGTCGCCGAGGCCGTCGGGAGATGATCGAGATGAAACCTGAATCTTCCGAACAAACAATCCGGGTCGAGATCTATAACCAGAATTACAGTATTCGTTCGGACGGAGACAACGAGTACATCATCGATCTAGCGGATTATGTCGACAGGAAGATGCGCGATATCGCTTCCGGTACGCTGACCGTCGATTCGCTCAAGGTCGCAATACTTGCGGCCCTTCACATCGCGGATGAGTATCACCAGCTAAAGCTTCAACAGCAATATTCCGATCAGCAGCTCGCCGCCCGCAGCGCCGAATGCAGCGAGATGCTCGACCGCATCCTCAAGAACCGCGACTCAGCCCCACCCCAGGAATTGGAAATCGAACAGTAATGCTTAGTTTCTGGTTTCTAGTTCCGAGTTCCTGGTTTCTAATCTGAGATTCCAGGTTCTGGAGAACCATAGGCGGTCGCCTCCGCCGTTCATACACCGCTCGTGGCGATCATCCGGTGATTCTCTCCAAACATGCGGGAGTGTAAACAAGAACCAGAAACCAGAAACCAGAAACTAGAAACTCCCTTTCTGAATGTGTATAGTCTTTCTAGGCGAAAGATTCTTTCTGCGTATCTCGTCACTGGTCGCACTAATAATTGAGCCAACACTTGAATTGAGGGAGGCTGATGCCTGAGTCGGTGCAAACTTCCATTTGGAAGATCTGCCATAGATGAGGGCTTCGATGTCTCGAAAGAGGCAGAAGGCCGCCCACCTGATAAATACAGGTTCAATTCAAGCGACCGGAACGGTTCACGCGGTACCTTTCGCTATTTTTGTTCTTCGTCTGCCTCGAGCTCTTTCCTGATTTCTTCAGTCATCTTTGCTGCTTCAAGGGCGAGCGGAAGCTCGGCAGTCCGTGCCGACAGCTTTTTCAGAGCGAGCTCCGAGTCGGCCAGGTGTGAACCACGTGCTGCGGCAGCCTCGATCATCTGAAGTCTCGATTCCGCCTCCGCCAGCATCTGCTTAGCTTCCCCGTTGGTCGCGCCGATCTTTTCGATGTCGCGTTCGATCTCGGAGCTGAATTTCGAGGAACTCTCGGGACTAAGACGGTTCAATTGTTTCAGTTTTAACTGACGACGTTTCGCCAATTGCAGCTCTTTCTTTGAAGACTGAATTATCCGCGTCGCGGTCAGCCTTGAGGCGAGCGTCTCCCGATAGGCATCCTCCAGCAGCAAGTCCGCACTCCGGATCTCCTTCAGCATGCGTTTTTCGTGCGATTTAAGCTCGTGCCTGAACCACTCTATCTCTTCAGCCTTTATCCCGTCCGCCGCGATCCGTTCACGCATCTCCTTGGTCCAGGTCGAATGGCGGTAGGCAAAAAACGCCGTAAGACCGAGACCGGCGACAAATCCGACCACCGTTAGTATCAGGCCCAGAAAAAAGAAGGTCGCCGCCACCGGAGGTGTCGAACCGAACACAAAAAGAAGGATCAGAAAAAGGATCGCGGGCAGGCCGGCCAGGACAAGTGGAGCCGAAACCGCTGCTATTTTCAGATTCCTTCCGCGTGCGAGGTCTCGCTTGGAGACGTCGTATTTAGAGACAAGATCGTCCATTTGACTGGATTTTACCTTACTAGCGGTGCAAACCTAATTCTGACATCGCGCATCAGAAACTTTAACTAGCTCAACGAATTATATTAGACTAGCGGGTGCTTTATCTGGCCGGGTCGAAAGTATGACAAAGTCCATATTTTTCTCGCTGTTTGCGCTGCTTTTAATGACGCTCGCCACGACCGCGCAGCCTCCTGAAGGGTCGGGCAGCCAGCGGGTAAGAACTGTTTCGATCCCGATCTCGATCTTTACCAAGGAAGAGCTGCGTCAGGGCCAGACCGAGGAATTCGTCCAGGTCGACCGGCTTATCGTTCGTGAGGATAAAGAAGAGCAGACGATACTCTCGATCCGAAGCGTCGTCGACGCTCCACTGTCGCTGGCTATCCTGGTCCAGGACGATCTCTCATCATCCTTTAATCTCCAGCTCAACGACCTGAAAAAATTCATTCGAAACCTTCCCCGCGGATCCCGTGTCATGGTCGCGTACCTGCGGGGCGGAAACATGCAGATCCGGCAGCGGTTCACCGACGACCTCGAACGAGCCGCAGATTCGCTTCGGATAGTCGCATCCTCGGCATCACTTGCGCCAAGAAACCCGTATGACGGATTGGTCGACGCCCTCGACCGGTTTGACGCCCTGCCTGCGGGACG
>CAMLKY010000205.1 GCA_946480545.1 uncultured Acidobacteriota bacterium | reverse complement strand
GCGCTACATCCGCTGGTCCGAGACCCTCCACGGCGACGAGGCGCACGAAGCCGTTATGCACGTCGAGGATCTGAATGACGTCTTGCCGGATCACGACGTCATTCACATTTCATTCTCCGGCACATGTCTTCGCATGGAAGAGATGATCGCCGTCCTCGAAGCCGAGCTCGGTGACACAGTGACGGTCCTCCCGACCATCTACTCGCGAAAAGACTTTACGCTGATCGATATCCTGCCTGCCGACGCCTCGAAAGGCCGCGGTGTCGAGAAGCTCGCAATTCTCAACGGCCTGAAACGTGAGGACGTAATGGCGATCGGCGACAACTTCAACGACATCGAGATGCTCGAGTACGCCGGCACCGGAGTGGTGATGGGAAACGCCGACCCCGGTTTGCTAGAACGTGGTGAATTTTATACAACTGTTAGTAATGATGAGGGCGGCGTTGCCGTCGCTATCGAGAGATTTATCTTAAACGAGGACAAATTTTAAGTGGCTAATAGAACAGCGGTTATAGAGACGAATAAGGGCACGATCAAATTCGAGCTTCTCGAAGAAGACGCACCGAAGACGACCGAAAACTTTCGCCTGCTGGCGGAACGCAACTACTTCGATGGTGTGATATTCCATCGCGTGATCCGCAACTTCATGATCCAGGGCGGCGACCCGCTCGGTGAAGGCTACGGTGGCGAATCGGCGTGGGGCGGCAAGTTCGATGACGAGATCGATCGCAGCTCAGATCTCTACGGAGGAGTCTACGAAAAAGGCACCGTCGCGATGGCGAACTCGGGTCCCAATACGAACGGTTCGCAGTTCTTCATCATGCACGTCGATTATCCTCTGCCGCCGGCATATGCCAAGTTCGGTCGTGTTACAGAAGGTCAGGACGTCGTGGATGCGATCGCGGAGACCGAGACCAACCACAAGGACAAACCGGTCGAACCGGTGGTCATGAACCGCGTCTACATCGAAGAGTAATGCGGGCGGTCCTCCAGCGCGTGAAGCGTGCAAAGGTGACCGTCGCGGGCGAGCTTACGGGCGAGATCGGAGCCGGCATTTTGGTACTGCTCGGTGTCGGGACGGATGATTCCGAAAAGGAAGCGACGTATCTCGCGGACAAGATAATCAACCTTCGGATCTTCGACGATGACGATGGGAAAATGAACCGGTCGCTCCTCGACATCCAGGGCGGCCTGCTTGTTGTCTCACAGTTCACCCTCTTCGCAGATACGCGAAAGGGTCGGCGGCCTTCATACCTTGGAGCCGCCCAACCGGACGACGCAAGTCGACTCTACGAATTCTTTGTCTCAGAAGCACGCAAGATCGTCCCCGATGTTCAGACCGGCCGTTTCCAGGCGATGATGGATGTCGAACTCGTAAATGACGGGCCGGTGACGATAATTCTCGATAGCCAATAAAAGAGCCATGAAACTTATCCCCTTTCTACTAGCCGTATTGCTTTTTTCCCTGTCGTGTCAGAACAGCTCGAACACCGCGCGTTCGAATGCGTCTCGTGACGGCAACCAAAACGCCGAAGTGAAGAAGGGCGTTGCTCCGGTCGCGGATAACGAGATCGCCGTGATTGAGATGGAAACTCCCGCGTACGGCTCTTTCAAGATGGAGCTCTATTCAAACATTGCTCCGAAAGCGGTCGCAAGGTTCAAAGAGCTGGCTCGTGAAGGCTATTACGACGGGATCGCGTTTCACAGGATCAATCAAACTGTCATCCAGGCGGGCGACTCGAATACAAAGCCGGGTGCGGCACCCTCGACGACCGGGCGTGAAGGCAGCTCAAACAAGCCCAATGTCCCGGCAGAGTTCTCGGACATTCCTTACGCGACCGGAATTGTCGGGGCCGCGCGGCTCGGGAATGATGTTAATTCGGCCAACTCGCAATTTTTCGTAATGCTAAAGCGCGAGCCTCAGTTCGATCAAAAGTACACTGTGTTTGGAAAGGTGATCGAGGGAATGAACAACGTAATGACGATTTCGGGTGTGCCGAAGGACGGAGAGAAACCGGTTGAGCCGGTACGGATCAAGACGATTCGAATTGAATCACGATAGTGCTATTATGTTTTGTCCGCTCGCGTAGCTCAGTGGATAGAGCGCTTCCCTCCGGAGGAAGAAGTCGCAGGTTCGACTCCTGCCGCGAGTACCAAATTAAAAAGGCGTGCCGTTTTCGGCACGCCTTTTTTATCTACTTGACCCGAAGCATCGGATCACCGAGCAGGACCCACGACAGCCGGACATCGCCGCCGCCGGGAATCACCGACTTGGCATCCTTGACGAGGTCGCCTATACGAGTGTTCGTCGTGCTCTCGCCGATCTTCTGGAAGAAACGGGTGGCCATCAACTCCTGCGTATCAGGGAAGGTCAATCCTGTCGACGCCCAGGCTGCGACGGCCCCCTTGTTGGGCGTGTTCATAAGAACCTCAGCCATGCTCGGGTTGTAGAGCCACTGGAAGTAGCCCGTCAGACACGTGAGCATTGTGTAAATCGAAGGATTCGACACCGGGACGTTCGGCACGCTCGAAGCGCTAAAGAATATCGGAGCTCCACCCCATGATCCGGGCGTACCATGACCGGCGTAGTTCGCGATATACGGACCTGCACCGAGAGCCGCCAGCAGATTCGCATTTGCGTTCGGCTCACCGCGATAGACCATCGTCGAAGCGATCATCGGGATCTGATTTCGCAAGTTCGTGCTCATCTGTGAGAACGGATAGCCGTTGTTGTGATCGAACGCGAACACCGCACCGCGATCCTGCCAGTTTCCGGGCAGGCTTTCCCACAGCACCATCTTATTGTAGTTCGTCGTCACCTGCGCCGCTGTTCGGACAGCGATCCTTCCGACGGCGAGCTCGGCAAGGCCGTCGCCATTGAAATCAGCCAGGGCATCGTCGCTGGCGGTGTCGATATAAAGGGTCGGCACGAACTTCGGGGGGATGTGATTGAAGTTGCCGAGACCCTCGTAATTCCGCGAGTCCCACGATCCGTCGCCGATCAAAAGCACGTACTCGGGTGCATTTACCCAGCCCTGCGTAGCCTGCAGGAAGCTCTTGATCGAATCGGAGCTCAACGCCCCGTAATTGAACTCGTCATAGATCTCACTGACCTCGACGAGCTTTGTGGGAATGCCCTGCGCCATCCGGTAATTCGCCCACGTCTGCGCCTCTGCGAGGAAATCCTTGTAGGCAATGATGACGAGATCCGCAGCGTTCGTCGCCGAGCCTACAAGCTCTGGATTGTTCGCCGTAACCGAGTGCGGCGCCAGAATAGCCGAGTCCTCGACGGCGTAGAACGAACGGCCGCGGGCAGCAGGCATGTTTACACCGAAGGTCGAGCCATCCTGCACGAACTGCAGGTTAGACATCAGCACGGGATTTCCCTCGTGCGTCATGTCGAACACGCGAACGTTCGGCGAAGTGAAACCGCTAAGCTTCGCGATCCGGTAGTTCTGCGTGTAGAACGACAACTGGTTCGCCTGTGCAACGAACTTTCGGCCGAAGTCGATGCTCAATGTATCGAAATAGTTAAAATCCGTACCGACGGCTATTGATTGAAACTTGAACGTGTTTACGCCTTCATGCAGTAAAGACGTCTGAATCGGGATGTCACCCGAGAAAGAGATCTCACCGAATCCGCCCGGCACATTGGCAATGAGCTGATCATTCAGCGTCACTGAGACCGCGTGGGCCGTCAGCGAATATCCCTGAAACTTTAGATGAACCGTCGCTGTCGGGATCGCAAAATCGACGCCTGTAAGGGTCACGTCCAACGACGTAGGCGCCGAAGCGCCGATCGCCCTGCCGTAGTAGTTCTCTCCCTCGCCGTTGATGATGTCGTCCAGATAGGTCGTGCGTTCTTTCTTGACGAACGTCTGTCGATAGCTGGGCGTCACGACGGTGCTTGTATTCGGATGCGCGACGCGCGATTCGATCCTTTTCCCCGCGCTCTGCCCGGTGATCAGGTAGTAAGTCCTGATGTCCGTCTCAACCGTGTCGTTCCCTTTTCCGTAGAATTCAATGTAATCCGCGTTCGGTCCGATTAGGATCGCTTGCTGGACACCTTCGACGTAGAGCTGCCACAACGACGAATCCGTTCCGACATCGAATCCTCCGTCCATTAGCTGCTGACGCGTTACGCGATGCAAACCTTCGGTCCGGACTCCGATTCGAACTGCGCCAGGCGTCGAGATCACCGTACGATGCGTATCCGGGTCCGGAACCGCGCTGTTCTCCTCGATCTCGCTCGCGATCTCCTTGGTGAACGAAAGGATGCTGTCTTCGATTTGAGGATTCTTGGTCTCGCCGCGGGCAGCAAGCTCGCCTGAAGAAAGGCCCGTCAGTGACTCGATGCTGCTGACGTACTGCGGATAGATACGCTCAGTGGGTCGCAGAATGCCGTCGAGACCTATCGCCTCAACGTAATAAGCCGAGTTACCGTTGCCTTCCGCATCGTAATAGTTATAAGAGGTTCCGTAGGCGGGGACTTCCCGACCATGAGTCGCCGCGCCCTGCACCATTTTTGCCGGGGACAGCAGGCGAGCTCCATCCTTTTCGACGCGATAGACATAAAAGCCGATATTGCCTATCTCCGCTTCCATCTGCCAGGATAGCCAAACGCCCGAGCCGTCCGTAAATGCCGCAAATCCCGCGTAACGGGTTGCCTCGGCGGGAGCGATAGGCGGCTTCTTCGTCTTGCCGGTATCCAGGCTTCCGCTCAAAACACCGTCCGATTTAGGGGTCGGCCGCTTTTGCGCGAAGGCCGGTACGATAGACGACGATAATAAGACTGCCGCTAGCGCCAGCGAAATAGCTCTCTTCATAACACAATACTCCTCTAACTAAATCCTAATGGGGCCGGGTAAACTTTAGCGCGTGCGTTAATTTACTACGTTTTGACGGCCTTGGAAAGGTTTTTTTGTCCCGACCGGGCGAATCAACCGGCGATCAACTGTCGCAGCACATACGGCAGGATCCCGCCGCCCTTGTAATATTCCAGCTCGATCGGCGTGTCGATACGCAGGATCAGCGGTATCTCCTCTGTCGTACCGTCCACACGCTTGATTCGAAGCGTCACGTTCTGTCGTGGTCGGACATCCACCCCATCCAGACCGATGAGATC
>CAMLKY010000204.1 GCA_946480545.1 uncultured Acidobacteriota bacterium | reverse complement strand
TACTACGGCATACGACGATTCCCGAAGGCCGTGATCGCGTTCACCGGTGCGAACGGAAAGCCGCACAACCCGCTGACGTTCCGACATCTGAACTCGAATTGCACGACGGACATCGATACGGTTGGCGCGTTCCCACGCGGGCCGTTTGGACGAACCTCGGCGTGCGATCAAGTTCATAATGCGGGCGAGATCTGGTCAAGCGCACTGTGGGAGGTTCGTGCTCTGATGGTTCAGCGGCTTGGTTTCACCGCAGGTACCGAGCGTGTGCTTCAGGTCGTGACGGACGGAATGAAACTGGCACCGACGGGACCGACATTCCTGCAGGAGCGCGACGCGATCATCGCCGCGGCGGCAACGTTCTCGGAGGCCGACGCAAATGATGTTCGCGAAGGCTTCCGACGACGCGGCATGGGTTTCAGTGCGAGCGTCCAGTCTGTTTCACCCGCATCCGTTACCGAGGCCTTCGATGCGTGGCCGGGCGGCCCTACACCGACTCCTACGCCGACTCCGACACCGACGGCAACTCCGACGCCGACTCCGACACCGGTGCCTACAGCAACGGTGAGCGGATTCGTAACACGCGACACAAACAACAAGGGGATCGGAGGGGTAACAGTCACGATCGTTGGTCCGGGTGTGAACCAGTCGACAAGTACGTCGGGCAACGGCAGTTACTCGCTAACCGGTATTCCGACCGGTGCGACTTACACGGTAACGCCGACCAACAACCGGTATACATTCACACCAACATCGCGGTCTGTGACCGTGAACGGAAACGTTGGCGGTGTGAATTTTGTAGGAACGCGATAATCGGCTTTGCCGACGATCCGGACCGGGCGATGTAATTTATCGCTCGGTCTTTTTTCGTTGTAAACGCGGGGTTGGTTCGGGCTCCGGTGGCTTCGGCGCAAGGTCCTTCTCGACATGCGCCCACATGTATCCGGCCGGTGTTTTGAGCGCGGTGCTCGTGCTCTTTGCGTTGTCGATATAGATATTGGTGAAGTAGGCCTTGTAGTACCACACAAAGAATATCGAACCAAGCGTCGGCTTATCCAATTCGCTGTAGTTCAGCCAGATCTCGCGAGGCGGGTCTGACATAAAGCCGCGGAAGTTCTTTTGAAAGTAACTCTCGTCCTTTAGGATCTTCACCCCGGCCGAATCGATCGTGTAAATCCCTTCGCCACCATACACCGCCATTCGATTTGGCTGGAAAGCCGGCATCAGCCAGACAGAAAAGGTATTGTCGGGATTCTGACGTACGTACTGATTGAATCTTGGCGAGCCTTCGGGGATAGTCGCGGTGAGTTTCGCCAGTGCCGTTC
This sequence comes from uncultured Acidobacteriota bacterium, assembly GCA_946480545.1. Next base: position 3,823 of record CAMLKY010000204.1, on the reverse strand, counting down.
TAAGTGCTCGTGCGTGTCCCGAAAGAAATTTCTGGTCGACTGCCTGAGTCGACCTTGTGATCTTTCCTGCCCGGTCCATCTCGTAGTGAAATGCCGTCTCATACTTATCTCCCGACAGCCCGCCGTACACCGCATGCCAGATCTTGTTCTTGTCCTGAAAGCAAAACCATTCCGGCCCTAAACCTTCGAGCTCCGCCTTAGGAAGCGCCATAACGACGTCTGTCGTCTTCCAGGCAACGTTGTCATACTCGACCAGCCATTCGACCACGGCAAATTTCTTGTTGAAGTCTTCGATGTCAAAGGCCGGCTTATCAGCCGCCGGAACCTGGGACGTGGCCGGGAACGCGAATGCGAGAACGAAAACGAATGTTGCGATGAGTTTCATACCGGTTATATCTCTTAGGTACTTCGCGACCGGGTTTAGTTGGCTGCCATCCATGCATCCCGCAGCCGTCTTTGCTTTGGTGTAGCTGAAGAGTTATAGGAAAGGCGAACCGTTGCGATGTCGTATCCGGCGAGTGTCACCTTCAGTTCACGTTGAGCTCCGTCGCGCCGGTAAACCACATTTCCGGTATCGCCGATCTTCGCTCGTTGCAGCCAACTTCTGAGATCCGACCACCTGTTGATCGGCTCTCCGTTGATGGAAACGATCGCGTCACCTGTGCGAAGTCCGGATCTCGCCCACGAGCTTTGTGAGCTTGTGATCCGGATCTTGAGTCCGTTTCCCGAGCCGTCGTCCATCGACATCGGGCTGATTCGCAGGTCCGGTACGGGCATCCCGTCGCGACCGACCGCCGGAGTGGTCCCGATCGCGGCCCGAACCCCGATGAGCCCGAGATAATGTTCGAAATCAATCTTCTTGGCACCGTATATGTAGTCTCGGAAAAACGAGCGGATGTCACACGCACAGATCTCAGCGACAGCACGCTCGATATCACTGTTTACTATTCCCCGCTCAGAGTCGTACCTGCGTGCAAGAAGACGCATAACATCGGTCACGGTTCGGCGGCCGTCGGTCGCGTCGCGGATCTTGAAGTCGAGCATCGTCGACAGCACCTCGCCTTGAAGATGCGTGCTCGCGAAATCGTCACCGAGTAGAATAGGGTGCGAATCGCCGCGGCTCACCCGATCGGCGGACAGAGTGTAGTAGCCGGGCAACGTGAGATAGCGTGCGATCGAAGACTCGAGCCTCTCGAGACGTGTTCGCGATTCACCGGGGAGACGAGATCTCCTGATCAGCATATCGGCAAACATTATCGTGGCGCCTTCACTCCACCAGAGAACACCCGTCGGCTCGGCGAAGCGGTACCGAACCCCGACCCGCTCCCGGGGCCGGACGTCCATCAGATTCCAGACGTGGACATACTCATGTCCCACTTCTTCCAGAAGGTCTTCCATTCCGAGCGAGAGCCCGAGATTCACCGACGTAAAGTGCTCGAGTGCAGCCTGTCCGCCATTCTGAAATAGAAAAACGTATCGCGGGTAGGGAGGCGGCCCGAAAGCGCGAATGGTTTCATCCACGAGCCGCCGCACATTTGTCACTATCGCATTCGCGTCGAATCCCGGGCCGTCGGGCGGTGACCAGAAGACGACCTTGTGCGGAACGCCCGCGATCCGAAAATCGTGTTCCGTGAGGCTTCCGATCATGATAGGCGAATCGAGGATGAGCTGCGTAGAACCGGCAAAGATACGTGGATCGCTTGTAGGCTCCAATCCCGACGCCGCCTTCCACCCCGCCGGCATATCCAGCGAGATACGGCCGCGCCGCGACTCTTCGCCGACGACGTACATCAGCGAATGCAGATCCCCGACCATCCCTCCGTGCTCCGTTAGAAAAGGCTTCCATGCGTCACGTGTGTTTCCCTGCTGCGGCGGAAGGTGAAGACGGTAGCGGACGATAATGTCACCGCGCGAATTGTCGATTCGCCAAACCGTGTCCTCTTCCTTCGCGACATTCAGGACACGACCGCGAGCATCCCGCGCCGAAAAGCCTTCGATATACCGCCAGTAACGATCGTCATATTCCGGATGCACCGCCACAGCGATCCGGGCCCGTCCCGGCGCTCCCGGCACCCGCATCTCGATATCGAACCCGGAAAGATCGGAAGAGTTGATGGTGATTTTGTAAGCGAGGGGTGGGGCAGAATATGATGCGAAGGAAAGGACCAGTATTGTGACGAGAATCAAGATGGCAGACATAGGGAAACCTCAACTAACAACATTTCCGGTACGCCTAACATTCGCAGGTCCGGAAGCTCCGCTCGCGGCCGCTCCTGCGAGGACTACCTTGTATCAGAATCTCGGGTGAGCATTCGGCAATGCACGCAATTAGCGCTTGCGGCCGCAAGCGGCGCTTCCGGACCTGCGAATGTTGCCGCGGCGCGTTCGCGGCTCGCGCGTTCATATCAACTCCCCTTCGTCCTATCCCTCCAACTCTGCGGCGGACCGCCGGCGTCGACTCGTTTCATTGTGATCGCGCCGGGTGAGGGACAGACCAGAGCGCATAGATTGCAGCCGACGCACTCTTCTTCGATGACGTACGGATACCGCTTTCCATCGACCTCCTGGAACTGGAAACTCTGATGGGCACCGTCCTCGCAGGCGATATAGCAGAGATTGCACCTGATGCAATTCTCGACGTTGACGTGGGCCTTGACGTCGTAATTCAGATCGAGATTTCCCCAATCGGTGACGCGATCGACCGAAGCTCCGATAATGTCGTTCACCGATGCGAAGCCCTTCTCGTCCAAATAGTTGTTCAGCCCATCGATCATGTCCTCTACGATACGGTAACCGTAATGCATGACGGCTGTGCAGACCTGCACACTCGCCGCACCGAGCAACATGAACTCGACGGCATCACGCCAATTGCCGATGCCGCCGATGCCGCTGATCGGGATCTTGAACTCGGGATCTCTAGCAAGCTCGGAGACCATATTGAGAGCGATCGGCTTCACAGCCGGCCCGCAGTAGCCGCCGTGTGCCGCCATGCCGTTGACGTTCGGGTACGGGATCATTGTCTCGACATCGACGCCCATCACCGAGTTGATCGTGTTGATAAGCGAGACCGCATCTGCGCCTCCAGCCTGAGCGGCTCGTCCAGGCGGTCCGATGTGCGCTACGTTCGGCGTGAGCTTCACGATCACCGGCAGGTTCGATACTTCTTTGACCCACTCGGTGACCATGCACGTGTACTCGGGAACCTGTCCCATTGCCGAGCCCATACCGCGCTCGCTCATCCCGTGCTTCGGATACTTCTTCTTGCATTCGTAAACCTCTTTTAGATTCACGTCGAGCGGGCGATCGGTGATGAGCTCGATGTTGTTAAGCCCGATCATGCGCAGCGCGCCCTGGTCGATCGAGGCGAGCCGTGATGAAACGTTCGTGATCGGCTCGCCGAGCGTCTTCCAAACCGCCCCGCCCCACCCGGCATCAAACGCCCGCTCGATCATCGATCCCATATTCGTCGGCGGCGCCGACGCGAGCCAGAACGGATTCGGCGACTTTATTCCTGCAAAGTTGATATTAAGGTCTGCCATAACGACTATTTTGCCGCGGATTTACGCGGATGACGCGGATTAGAATTGCTACTCCGGGAATAAACTGCCTAGTAGATCAAACGTCCGAGTTCCAGTCTTACGTGAATTGTCGAATGCTAGCCGCTTGAACTCAGGCTTCGGACCGAAATTCAGAAGCAATCCTATCTCGATATCCGTCGCACGCAGATAGTTCAGTAGTTGAGCCAAATGCGCCGGATCAATCGACCTTGCTGATTTCAATTCCAGGATAACTGTTCGATCGACCAACAGATCAGCATCAAAAT
>CAMLKY010000203.1 GCA_946480545.1 uncultured Acidobacteriota bacterium | reverse complement strand
TCTGCGCGAAGCGCTCAAGGGCGCGATGATGTCGACCGGCATCACCAACGCCGAGGGCGTGGTCATCGACACCGACGGCTCGCTGTTCTACCTCTCCGACGACGCCCCCGTGGTGACCGACGCCGCGCTGCCGCCGTCCGACCCCGTAGAAGACGGTTGCGGCCCGTGCACGCGGTGCATCGACGCGTGCCCGACGGGTGCGATTGTCGATCCGTTCGTCGTCGATTCGAATCGCTGCATCTCTTATGCGACTATCGAGCTACGCTCCGACGACCTCCCGGCAGACATTGCTCCGCACCTTAGCGGATGGATCTATGGCTGCGATATCTGTCAGGACGTTTGTCCCTGGAATCGGTTCGAGCAGCCGTCCAACGAAAAGCGATTCAATCCGCGATCAGGGGAAACATCACTCGATCTCGACAAGGTCGAACAATTTACGCCCGAAACATACGCGGAGCGATTTCGTAAGAGTGCAATGAAGCGTACGAAACTGGCGGGACTGAAAAGAAACGCGCGGGCTCTAAAGGGCGTTATATCGTAGTTGGTTGTTCGGTGTCGGGTGTTCGTTGTTCGTGCCAGGTGCGACATCAGGTCGGTACCGTCCGCGTGAGCGGATGGGTCGAGACTCGACGGTGAGGTCAACTCGCCCTCCTACTAGGCGCCGCCCATCCGCTCACGCGGACGGTACTGACCCGTGTTGTACGTGCCAACCATATACCCAGACCACGAACAACGAACGACAAACGAACAACGAACGACAAACGAACCAAGCGAACCGGTGTTAAGAGACAGCCACAACAGAATTATCCGCGACCTTCGCATTTCGGTGACGGACCGGTGCAACTTTCGCTGTTTCTACTGCCTGCCGAACGGTGAGCCGCCGCTTGCACGCAAGGCCACCATCCTCAGCTTCGAAGAGATCGCGTACATCGCCGAGATCTTTGTCGATCTCGGTATAGAAAAGATCCGCCTGACCGGCGGCGAGCCGATGCTGCGGCGTAATCTCGAGGCACTAGTTGCCAAGCTCGCAAAGTTGAAACCCGCGCTTAAGGACCTCGCCTTGACTACGAACGGGTTCGATATCCCGCGTAAGGCCCAGGCCCTGAAAGCCGCTGGTCTGGATAGGATCACGATCAGCCTGGACACCCTTGATACAACGCGCTTCCGCGAGATCACCGGTGTCGACGATCTTGCCGACGTTCTCGACGCGATTGAAGCTGCAAAGCGTCACGGCTTCGAGCCCGTGAAGATCAACGCTGTCATCGTGCGCGGTGTTAATGACGATGAGCTTGTCGATTTCGCGCGATTTGCACGCTCGACCGGCGTCGAGATGCGCTTCATCGAATATATGCCGCTCGACTCGGGGCACGATTGGGACCGGACGAAGGTTGTATCCGGGCGCGAGATCTTTGCTGCGATCAATTCGGTATATCCGCTCGTGTTGAAAGGTGAGAGCCGCGGGAGCTCGACGGCGTGGAAGTATTCGTTTGCCGACGGAGAAGGCGGGGGAATCGGGATCATCGCCCCGGTCACCGAAATGTTCTGCGGGCAATGTTCACGGATCCGGCTTACGGCCGATGGCCAGATTCGAACATGCTTATTCTCGACTGCCGAACACGATCTGCGTGACTACCTGCGAAGCGGAGCAACCCGCGCCGAGCTGGTCGAGTTCATTCAACACGTAACCCTAAAGAAAGAACCGCGTCATCGAATCAACGAACCCGACTTCGTCCCGGCCTCAAGAACGATGAGCTTCATCGGGGGGTGATCTTTAGTTCCTGGTTCCGAGTTTCTAGTTTCTAGTTCTTCTTTGCGACTTAGCGGCTTTGCGAGAACACAAATCGTTAATTAAGAGGTGACGCGGTTGTCACGAGGGTGGAGAGCACAGCACACATGTTTTCTCGCAAAGCCGCGAAGACGCAAAGAAGAACCAGAAACTAGAAACCAGGAACTAGAAACCAGGAACTAGAAACTAGAAACCAGGAACTAGAAACCAGGAACTAGAAACCAGGAACTAGAAACTAACCCCCCTTCCTTCCCGCCATATCTAATCCTACTGCAGCCACCAGGATGGCGCCTTTGATTATGTCTTGCATGAAATCGCGAACGTTAAGGAGTGACATCCCGTTGTCGAGGCTCGCCATGATCAGCGCTCCGAGACAGGCTCCGAAGATCGTGCCGCGCCCGCCTACCAGCGACGCGCCGCCGATCACGCATGCCGCGATCGCATCGAGCTCCTTGAGCACGCCTGCGTCGGGTGCCGCGCTCCCAACCCGTGCGGTGAAGATCAACGAAGCTACCCCGGTCAGAGCGCCGAGCAGGGCGAACACTTTCAGGACATTTAGCTTGTTATTGATGCCGGAAAGACGTGCGGCATCGGCGTTCCCGCCGATCGCGTAGAGATATCGGCCGAACGTCGTCGAGTTTGTCAGAAACGCGCCGAGCAACGCCACCGCGAGAAGGATCAGGACCGGTATCGGCACACCCTGATACGAATTCATCACCCAGATAAACGCCGCGATCGCACCGATCGGGACGATCACACCGATGGCTTCCTTTGCGTAATTCGGTTCGCCGAGACCGTACTCTTTCACCGCGTTCGCACGTCTGTATGCCATGAAAACGACGAAGGCTATGGCCGCGGCCGCGAGGATCCAGCCCCACGTAGCGTCGAGGTTGCTTTGACCGATCGCCTTGAACGAGTCTTCCGAGATTGGGATCGTGTTCCCGCTCAGGAGCCACTTCACGCCGCCACGCCACGCCAGCAATCCGCCGAGCGTGACGATGAATGCCGGGATGTTCAGATATGCGGTGAGGGCTCCGTGGAAGATCCCGATGACGACGCCGATGAGAATGGCGAGGCCGATCGAGACCGGAACTCCATAGCCGAGCGTCGAGAGACTAAATGCGGCGATCCCGCCGGCGAACCCGAGGACGGAGCCGACCGACAGATCGATGTTCCCCGAGACGATGACCATCAGCATCCCGACTGCGAGAATGCCTGTGACGGACATCTGCGTCATCAGGTTGGAGAGATTTCGCGGCGTCAGAAAAACATAGTCCGTTGCCCAGTGAAAGTAGAGCCATATAAGCCCAAGCACCGCGATCATGACGTATGCACGCAGTGACGAACCAGTGATCTTAAGTTTCTTCTCGTCGGTCATCTTGTTCTTTAGTTGGAGTCTAGCTTCCCGATCGATTTCCGTTCGCGGTCGTTCGTGTATGTTCGTGGTTCCGGTCCACCATTTGGAGGTCTGGAACCACGAACATACACGAACGGACACAAAAAGACGGCGTGGCTTCTAAAACATAGGCTCGGCGCTTCCGGTCGCGGCGGCCATCACTCTTTCGGGGGTTGCTTCGGCCCGCGTGAATTCTCCTGTCACTTTGCCTTCGCGCAGGACGAGCACGCGGTCGGACAACCCCAGCACTTCCGGCAGCTCGGATGAAACCAGCACGATCGCAAGACCTTCTTTCGCAAGTTTATTGATCTCGGTGTAGATCTCTTGTTTTGCTCCGACGTCGATGCCGCGGGTTGGCTCATCGAGAAACAGGACCTTCGGATTCGTAAGCAGCCATTTGCCGAGCACGACCTTTTGCTGATTACCGCCGGAGAGCGTATCTGTTACGGTCAGGGGCGAATTCGCCTTGATGCGGAGCGATCGCATTGGACCGGCTGCCGCTACCATCTCACGCGTCCGGTCGGTCAGGAATGTACCCGACAGTAAACGGAGACCGGCGAGCGTCATGTTATCGAGGATCGTCTGCTCGAGTATCAGCCCGAACCGTTTGCGGTCTTCGGTGACAAATCCGATCCCGCGTGCGATTGCGTCCGCCGGCGAGTCGATCTTCACCGGTCTTCTCTCGACGTATATTTCACGTGAAGACTCATGCGGCCACGCCCCGAAGATCGCCATCAGCATCTCGGTCCGGCCTGAGCCCATCAATCCCGCGATGCCGAGAACCTCGCCGCGCCGCACACTAAATGAAACATTATCAACCAGCTTCCGCCGGCCGGTGTCGCCGCTGTGAACGTGCAGGTCACGAACTTCGAGTGCGACGTCGCCCAATTCATGGTTTGTCGTCGGGAAAATATCGCCGACCTCGCGCCCCACCATTGCGGCAATGACCCGCTCCTCGGTCATATCCGCAACGTTGTTTGTGCCGACGGTGCGGCCATCGCGCAGAACGGTAATACGGTCGGCCATCGCGAAGACCTCGTTGAGCTTGTGCGAGATGTAGATTATCCCGACACCGCGGGCCGTGAGCTTGCGCAGGATCTCGAACAGCGTCTCGACCTCGGATTCAGTGAGCGCTGCGGTGGGCTCATCGAGCACCAGTATGCGAGCATTTTGTGAAAGGGCGTGTGCGATCTCGACGGGCTGCTGGCGCCCAATGCCGAGGCTGCCGACCTGCACCCGCGGATCGATCGACAAGTTGAGATCGTCGAGTAGCTTCGTCGTTCGATGATACAGCTCCGACCAGTTCACGACCCCGAAGCTCGACGGCTCACGTCCTAGAAATATGTTCTCGCCGGCCGTTAATTCCTTTACGAGCGAAAGCTCCTGAAAGACGATCGCTATACCGGCGTTTTCCGAATCGCGCACTCCCGAAAAAGCACGAGCCTCACCATCAATCTTTATCTCGCCGCCGTATGTGCCGTGCGGATAGACGCCCGAGAGCACCTTCATCAGCGTGGATTTCCCGGCGCCGTTCTCGCCGACGAGCGCGTGGACCTCACCGGCTTCGAGCGTAAAGCTGACGCCGTCGAGCGCCCGAACGCCAGGGAACTCCTTGGTGATGTCCTGCATTTCGAGGAGCGACATGTTGGTCAGGATTCTACAGTTTCTGGTTTCGGGATTCTAGTTCGTGGTTCGTGGTTCGTGGTTCGTGGTTCGTTGTTCGTTGTTCGTGGGTCGTTGTTGGTGGTTCGCTGTTCGTTGTTCCTGGGTAGCACTGCGACGCAAGTCAGTACCGTCCGCGTGAGCGGATGGGTTGCGCCCGATATCCGCTTGGACCCGTCCCGCCCTTCAGGCCTCGCCCATCCGCTCACGCGGACGGTACTGACCTGTGCCGCCGTCCATCCACAACGAACAACGAACAACGAACCACGAACCACGACCACGAACAACGAACGACGAACCACGACTAC
>CAMLKY010000202.1 GCA_946480545.1 uncultured Acidobacteriota bacterium | reverse complement strand
TTCTGGTCCGAGAAGAAGCTGGCGCCGAACGCCCGCGCGCCCACGACGTCGTTGATCTTCGCCCGGATCGCATCGCCCATCTCCTTGTACTGGGCAGCGAGGTCGAGCGCCGGGATCTTCATTTCACCCAACGCGTCCGAAAATTCCGTAACGATCGCACGCTTGAGCTGGCCGTCGATATCTTCGGTCTGGAAATGAGCATTCGTACCGGCGACCTGCTTGATGAACTCGCCGGGGTCGGCGACGCGCAGGCTGTACGCACCAAATGCACGCAGGCGTACGATCCCAAAATCCTGATCGCGCAGCATGATGGGGTTCGACGTTCCCCATTTCATGTCCGTGAACTGTTTGGTGTTGACGAAATAAACTTCCGACTTGATCGGCGAGTTGAAGCCGTACTTCCAGGCACCAAGTTTGGAAAGGATCGGAGTATTCCCGCCCTCGACGGTATACCGGCCCGGCGTGAACACGTCGGCGACCTGGCCCTCGAAAACAAATACGGCAGCCTGGGATTCACGAACGATCAACTGGGCGCCGTTCTTGATCTCCTGGCCGGCGACGGGAAATCGGTAGAGCAGTGTGTCTCGCGATTCATCGAGCCACTCGATGACCTCAATGAACTGATTCATTGCCGCGTCTTTGACCTTATCGAAAATACTCATGAGTGCGTCTCCTTGTGTCTAACTTAACGAAGAATTATATAACAAGGTTCGGGCTTTGTGCGGGTCGCAATTCCTCAAGTTGACGTCCGTGGCGATCGCCCGGCGCGGAAGGCAATTGCGCCGTGATCGAGTCAATTGCATCGACCGCGTCTATCGAGACTATCGAGTTATCGAGTGTGTGAGTCCGTCGAATTCTTGAAATAAGGTGGCCGGACGGGGTGCCCAACTCGACTTCCAAACCATGGCCGTCCCATAGGTGCAACACTAGCCCAGCGGCTGGCCGCTGTGTTAGCCTCTAACCAATGGATCTAAAACGGAAGCTAGCTGTATTGGCTGACGCTGCGAAGTACGACGCCTCATGCGCATCAAGTGGCTCTCACAGAAAGCGGGACATAAACGGGATCGGGAACACGGAAGGGATGGGCATCTGCCACAGCTACACTCCCGACGGCCGCTGCATCTCTCTGCTGAAGCTGCTACTCACAAACGTATGTATCTGGGATTGTTCATACTGCGTTAATCGCCGATCGTCCAACGTTCAGCGCGCGCGATTCAAACCCGAGGAAGTGGTCCGTCTCACGATCGATTTCTACAAACGCAATTACATCGAGGGACTGTTTCTTAGCTCGGGCATCATTCAGAACGCCGATTACACGATGGAGCAGCTCGTTCTCGTCGCGAAAACTCTGCGCGAACGTGAACATTTCGGTGGCTACATCCATCTGAAAGCCGTGCCGGGTGCTTCGCGGGAGTTGTTGCTCGAAGCCGGCAAGCACGCCGATCGCCTGAGTGCGAATATCGAGATGCCGGTTCAGGAGGACCTCAACGCGCTCGCACCCGAGAAAACGATCAGCGAGATTGAGGCTACGATGGCCGATGTGAAAGGCGGAATCGACGAGGCGAAAGACCTGTCGAAACGCAGCGGGTCATCTCCGGCGTTCGCACGAGCGGGCCAATCGACCCAGCTCGTCGTCGGTGCGAGTGAAAGCTCCGACACCGTGATCCTCTCGAAAGCCGAGCAGTTGTATAACCGGTTCAAGTTGCGAAGAGTTTATTATTCGGCGTTCTCACCCGCGGAACATACCGAATCAACACTGCAGACGAGACCCAAAATCTCGCCGATGCGGGAGCATCGACTTTATGAGGCGGATTGGCTGATTCGCAATTACGGATTTTCGGCGCACGAAGTGACGAATGGACTCGACGGTGGCAACCTCGATCTCGAGAAAGATCCCAAGCTCGCGTGGGCTATTCGTCATCGCCAGCTCTTTCCGGTCGACGTAAATCGCGCGTCGAAAAGTTTGCTCTTGCGAATACCCGGGATCGGCGTTCGGAACGTACAACGAATTCTCAATATTCGACGCTTCCATCGACTGCGGCTCGAAGACCTCGCGCGATTGAACGTTACCCTGTCGCGGGCGAAGTGGTTCGTCGTGACGGCTGATCACAATCCCGATGTTTTCAGGCTTGATAGCGCGGTCCTTCCCGACACCTTTAGAAAACGTTTGGTCCAGCCGTCGTTATTCGAACCGGCGGTGATGCCGGCGTCGGTTGTGATGGGTGAACTTTGATGCAGCACGTATTCATAGATGGGAGCTTCGACGATTGGCGTGGTGCCGCACGCGTCCTGCTCACGGGCGCGGTCGAGCCGGACAATATCCACTGGTCCGCCCCTGTGCACGCACAGCGTCCACTTTTCAAAGCGAAACGAAATTTCGGCGCCGTCAGGAAGATGAGTGTGCCAGCGGCATTCATCGAACTTGCCAAGGCAGCTTCTTGCTTCGATGACCCGAGTCGTTGGAATCTTCTTTACCGCATCGTCTTCCGGCTTGTGTTCGAAAACCGACATCTGCTCGCGATCGAGTCCGACGCCGATGTCCGGCGCCTCCACCTGATGGCGAAGGCGGTTCGGCGTGACATTCATAAATTCCATGCATTCGTGCGATTTCGTCGAGCCGAGTTTGACGGTAAGGAAATTTTCATCGCCTGGCACGAGCCGCACCACTTCACAGTAGAGTTGGCCGCGCCATTCTTTGCACGTAGATTCGGCTCGATGAATTTCTCGATCCTCACACCGAAAGGCTGCGCGCATTGGGATCGCGAAAATCTAACCTTCAGCGAAGCGGTCGACCGAGGAGCAGCACCGGCATTCGATGAGATCGAGGAGTTTTGGCTGATGTATTACCGCTCGATATTCAACCCGTTTAGGTTGAAGACGAACACGATGAAGAGAGAATTGCCGGTGCGGCACTGGGCGACATTGCCCGAGGCTGCATTGATTCCCGGATTGATCAGGGACGCATCTGAGTGACTCCGGTTTGAGACTTCCGTATAGGACTGAGGCTACAGCCATCGGGATACTTGAACTTACTAGCTCGGCAAATTATGACCCGGGGCTGATCGCCGCCGCAGGGCGTAGGCGACCAGAACCCCGAACACACCCCCGCCGACATCGATCATTACGTCTACAGGTGAGCCAGTCCGGTTTGGATTGAAACTCTGACCGAGCTCATCTGCCGAAGCGATCACCACCACAAACGCTATCGCGAAAAGGGCAAGGTACTTTCGAATGACATTGATCGTCGAGAAAGCCCGGTAGGCGAGAAACCCGAGAACGGCATACTCAGCAAAGTGCGCGAACTTGCGGATGATGCCGTGATAGAAAAGGAGAGTTTCTTCGGGGGCGGCGGGAAAAAGGAATTCAAGAAGCGGCCGGATGAATCGAGAGGTCCGGGTCATCGAGCCCTCGCTGCTCGAGAGGAAAAAGATGACCCCGATCCAAATCAGGAGCGGAACATAACGCCAAAAGGCGGAGGTTCCTGGTTTCTCGTTCCTGGTTTCTAGTTCGTCGCTTGTCTCCATGTCACATCGTAACCAACACGGAACTTGAAACTAGAAACCTGGAACCAGGAGCTTAGAGGGCCGCGGCGCCGGAAACGACCTCAATGATCTCTTTCGTGATCGCAGCCTGACGGATCCGGTTCATGTTCAGCGTCAGGGTATCGATCAGTTCGCCGGCGTTCTTCGAGGCCGAATCCATCGCCGTCATTCGTGAGCCTTGCTCTGACGCGACCGACTCGAGCATCGACTTATAAAGCTGCGTCTCAACCTGCTTTGGCAGAAGCTTGCCGAAGATCTCGGCCGCCGGTTGTTCGTAGATGTACTCGGCCTGAGCACCACCGACGTCACCTTCTTCTGCATTATCGATTCGCGGGATCGGCAGGATCTGCTCGATCACAGGCTTCTGCGATAGAACGGTCTTGAACTCGGTGTAGACGAGAAATACTTTGTCGATCGACGTATCTTCGGTAAAGGTCTTGATGATACGACGAGCAATGTCCAAAGCATCGGCATGATTCGCGGTTCCGCCGCCGGTCAGGCCGATGTACTCATCACGAAACTCGACGTCACGGCGTTTGAAGAAATCGCGGCCTTTCCGTCCCACCGGGATCATCTCGGCAGACTTCGATTCGTTCTCTTTCATGAACGCCTGGGTCGCCTTGATCACGTTGGCGTTGAACGCGCCCGCAAGACCTTTATCTGCGCTGACAAGGACGATCAGGTACTTTTCATCACCACGCTGATCGAGCAGCGGGTGCGAAAATTCGTCAGCGACCTTCGCACTCAGACCGCCGAGGACCTCGGACATCTTCTGAGCAAACGGCCGCGCCGCCGTCACGCGATCCTGCGCGCGTTTTAGCTTCGCCGCAGCGACCATCTTCATCGCCTTGGTGATCTGCTGTGTGTTCTTGACCGACTTGATCCGTCGGCGCATGTCCAATAAGCTCGCCATCTTTTCTCAGTTTCTAGTTTCTAGTTCCTAGTTTCTAGTTCGTTACTTCCTGGCCTTAGTTCTTTGTTGCGAAGTCTCCGCAAACTAGAAACTCGAAACCCGGAACTAGAAACTAAGCAGCGGCTGCCGCTGCGTTTTCCCAACGGGTCGCCTTGAAATCTTCGATCGCTTCACGCAACGAGGCTTTCAGATCATCGTCGATAGACTTTTTCTCACGAAGCGTGGTGATCACACCCGGGTGTGAGTTTTCGAGGAACGAGATCATCTCCTCTTCGAACCGCTTCAGGTCTTCCACGGCGATATCATCCGCGAGGCCGTTCGTCACAGCCCAGATAATTATGACCTGCTCGCCGACTTCCATCGGCTGATACTGTCCCTGTTTCAGGATCTCGGTCAGACGACGTCCGCGTTCGAGCTGAGACTGCGTCGACTTATCGAGGTCCGATCCGAACTGTGCGAATGCCGCCAGCTCACGGAACTGTGCGAGGTCGATGCGAAGTGTGCCCGCCACCTGCTTCATCGCCTTGATCTGTGCCGAGCCGCCCACACGCGAGACCGAGTTACCCACGTTGATCGCGGGCCGCACGCCGGAGTTGAACAGGTCCGACTCGAGAAAGATCTGGCCGTCGGTGATCGAGATCACGTTGGTCGGGATGTAAGCCGAGATGTCGCCGGCCTGCGTCTCGATGATCGGGAGCGACGTGAG
>CAMLKY010000201.1 GCA_946480545.1 uncultured Acidobacteriota bacterium | reverse complement strand
ATCCTCCTCGAGGTTGCCCGCCAGTTCGACGACGAGGCAATGGGTGAGTTTCTCGATAACCTCGACGGACACAAGAAGAAGAAACAGTCTCAGCCGACCGGAAAGGAAAAAAAGACCTCAGATGCCTCAGTCGCGGCAGAGCCAGGGGCATCGGTTTTCCGATTCCAGCCTGACGACAGCAGTTTTACGCTAGAGATCAAATTCGCGAATGGCAGCGAACATTCAAAGCGTAATGTTCTTGAGGCACTAAAGCATGCCTTCGATAAAGTGAAGGAAGGTCAGGGCTAAAGGCCGGTTGGGCAGTTGGTTGCCGCGTAGCGCTTAAGGTCATATGCGCCTAGGCATCGGCTTACTCATAATCTCTATTATCGGACGCAGATAGTGTAGAAGAACTTAAGCAGAGACACAGTCCGTTTCAGATGTCGTTCCTCCCCACTGGGCATCGGCCCCCGGAGATCAGCGAACAGCACGCTCTACTTCTCTCCGTTTTGACACCCCTATGCTAAAAAGCTAATATTACCGTTTTGTTATCTACGCCAGTACTAAGCAGAAAGAAGTCAGAAGGAGTCTACAAGTCATTGAGTAACGGAAATTTCTTATTCACGTCCGAATCGGTCACCGAAGGCCACCCGGACAAGATAGCGGACAACATCTCGGACGCGATCCTCGACGCGATCCTCGAGCAGGATCCCACAGCACGTGTAGCCTGCGAGACTCTCGTCACGACGGGCCTCGCGGTGGTTGCCGGCGAAATTACGACATCGGCCTCGGTCAACTATAAGCAGATCATTCGCGATACGATCCACGAGATCGGCTATAACGACGCTTCATACGGCTACGACGCAAACACGTGCAGCGTTGTTGACGCGATCGGAACTCAATCGCCCGATATCGCTCAAGGTGTCGACACGGGCGGAGCCGGTGATCAGGGTTTGATGTTCGGATTCGCATGTAACGAAACTCCCGAGCTGATGCCGATGCCGATCCAACTCGCCCATAATCTGACCCGTAGACTGTCCGAAGTTAGGCGCGACGGTACGATTCCCTATCTGAGACCCGATGGCAAATCACAGGTCTCGGTCGAATATCGTGATGGGCGACCGTTTCGCGTCGAAGCGGTAGTCATCTCGACACAGACGGCAGACATCGAGATCGAGAAGATCCGGACCGATGTAATGGAGCACGTGATCAAAGCGATTATTCCTTCGGATCTGCTCGATGAAAACACCAAATACCATATAAACCCGACCGGTAGATTCGTAGTGGGCGGACCGATGGGAGACGCGGGTGTGACCGGGCGTAAGATCATTGTCGACACATACGGGGGTTATGCCCCGCATGGGGGCGGAGCTTTCTCAGGTAAGGATCCGACGAAGGTCGACAGATCGGCGGCATACATGGCCCGCTACATCGCAAAGAATATCGTCGCCGCCGGGCTAGCCGATAAGTGTACTGTGCAGTTAGCTTATGCCATTGGAGTTGCGGAACCGGTTTCGGTTCTGGTCGACACCCACGGTACGGGCAAGGTCGATGAAGATAAGCTTTCCGAAGCCGTTCGCAAGCACTTTGCGCTGACACCGAAAGGCATTATCGAAATGCTTGACCTTAGACGGCCTATCTTCAAGCAGACGGCCCGTTTTGGTCATTTTGGCCGCTCGCACGACGAGTTCACATGGGAAAAGACCGATAAGGCCGATGCCCTGCTGAACGCGCTTAGTAACGGCGCGGCAGTCTAGGCGATCCTGGCTTGATCGAAAACGTATTTATCCACCGGACAGGCCGATGAGCCTGTCCGACTTTTAACACAATATGGCAACAGAACAACCTTCAATTCAATACGACATCAAGGACATCAACCTGGCTCCCAATGGCAAGCAGCGCATCGAGTGGGCGGACCGCGAAATGCCGGTCCTGCGCCTGATTCGCGAGCGTTTCGAAGCCGAGAAACCGCTTACCGGCGTGAAGCTCGTCGCATGTGCGCATATCACGACCGAGACCGCCAACCTCGCACGTACGCTGCAGGCGGGCGGAGCCGAAGCTCTTCTTATCGCTTCGAATCCGTTATCGACCCAGGATGACGTTGCCGCCTCGCTCGTCGCCGATTGGGGTATCCCGGTGATGGCGATCAAAGGTGAATCCATCGAGACCTATGTCAGCCATGTCCGGGCCGCACTCGATACCAATCCGAATCTGATCATTGATGACGGCTCGGATGTCGTCGCCACGATGTTGAAGGAAAAGAAGGAGCTGACTAGTAACCTCATTGGCACCACCGAGGAAACCACGACCGGTATCGTTCGCCTGAAGGCGATGCAAAAGGCCGGCGTGCTCAACTTCCCTTCTATCGCGGTCAACGATGCCCAGACAAAGCACTTTTTCGACAACCGGTATGGCACTGGCCAATCAACCCTCGATGGCATTATTCGGGCGACCAATATTCTCCTTGCCGGTAAGGCTCTGGTTGTTGTCGGTTACGGCTGGTGCGGTAAGGGAGTGGCGATGCGTGCCCGCGGTATGGGCGCAAATGTGATCGTGACCGAGATCGACCCGATAAAAGCGATCGAGGCGGTCATGGACGGATTCCGCGTACTGCCCATTAACGATGCCGCAAAGATCGGCGACTTCTTTGTTACGGTTACAGGCAACCGACACGTGATCGATAAGGAACATTTCGAGCTGATGAAGGACGGAGCGATCGTCTGCAACAGCGGTCACTTTGACCTCGAGCTAAACCTCGAGGCGCTTCGTGAGATGTCTCAGCCACCCGTCGCCCGACGTCCGTTCGTGGAGGAGTATCGGAGTAAAGACAACAAGAAGAGCGTGATCGTTCTCGGCGAAGGGCGGCTTATCAACCTTGCCGCGGCCGAAGGTCATCCGGCCTCGGTGATGGATATGTCGTTTGCTAACCAGGCTCTTTCAGCTGAATATCTAGTCAAACATAAGGGAACACTTGAGCATGGCGTGCACGTCCTTCCGGCGGAGGTCGATCAGGAGATCGCGAGCCTGAAATTGCGTGCGATGGGTGTGTCGATCGACGAACTTACTCCGGAAATGCTCGAGTATATGTCGAGCTGGGAGACCGGAACTTAATCAGCAGATTAGATTTTTGTGGTCAAGCCTCGTGAGATCTCATGAGGCTTTCTTTTTCGCCCGAGAGCAGACTTCCCTGCCCGATTTAAGCTTCGTGTTTCGTATCAATGCACTTTTGCTGGCATCGCATTTGCTCTGACCTGGTGGGTCAATACTTCTATAACCGGAGGATATTTTGATGGCAGAGGAAGGAAGCGGTGGCGGAGCTGGAAATTTCGTCTGGGCGATCGCGCTAATTATCATAGTGGCCATAATCGCCGCGGTTGTGATGTCCGGAGGCTTCTTAAGCGGAGGCGATAAGGACATTGACGTCGAGATCAAGACGCCGGCGAGATAGAAAAGTATTTTCGCGTGCACACACTAGGGCTACCGAATCGTCGGTAGCCTTTTTGATTTGTGTTAATCGCTGAATTCCGGGTTTAGGAGCCGATCAACAGTCGCCGTAAATTTATCCAGATCTACTGACTTTACGAGAAATTCATTAGCGCCGGCTGACAGAACGTAATCTCGGTCTTTTGTCTGGACGCCCATCGCCGAGAAAAACATGATGGGTTCCTGCACGCCCCGTTCGCGCAGCCTGCGACACAGATCAACGCCATCCATCCCCGGTAGCCAAATATCGAGGATGTACAGATCAAAGGAATTGCGCCCATTTAGGGCGAGTGCTTCGGCCGCCGTGGCGACCGCCGTAATTTCATAATTCGGATTTGATTCCCGAAGGAGCGTCGCGATCATTTCACGGGAGTCGCGATTGTCTTCTACGCAGAGGATGCGTGTTTTATTTTCGCCCATATAAACCATGCCCGACGAAAGTGCTGACTTACGTTCTAGTATTTAATCTCGTGGTTTGTAGTGCAAGTTTTCGATCAGGTTTTTACCTTTGATAACAGGAAAAGTCCTAGAGCGGCGAACAGCCCTACCGGTCCCCAGACCGCCAGAACCTCAGGTATATAACCGTTGAGACCATACTGTTCGAAGACGCTTGTAACCCCCATGAACATCAACCAAAGCCCGACCGCGTAGCCAACCGCCGCGGCCTTCCCTTTGCGGTTCAGAGTAAGCGAAAACGGTGCCGTAAAAAGAGAGATCACGAACGGGAGGATCAGCGTTGTGTATTTCTTCTCGAGCGCAACGCGGAAACTCCGACGCTCAACGTCCGCTTCCGTCCTTTCCAACTGCTCCCGCGTCTCCGCGGCAGTCAGATGGCTCGGCTTCTTTCGCGTCTCTGCGAATGGATTCGAACTTTCTACAATTTCCCCGTCGACGATCGTTTCCGAAAAGAGCCTGTCGTCGCGGATCGTCGTTTTCCCTGCCGGACCAACAAAACGGATCCTGTCCTTTTCCCAGAGTGCATTTTTTACACGGTACAAAGTTTGCAGCCGCGCCCCATTATCTGAAAACTCGTAGGCGGTGAGGTTTTGTACGGCGCAGACGCGGGGACAACCCGGCGCAGAGGTCTGTACGTTATCAGACCCACGGGTATTATGAAACGCATCTTGATCGAATTCGAATGAGTAGATCCGCTGATCGTTTGCCACCCAGAACTTTCCGGACCGGTTCGCAAACACACCCCGACTCCTGATCCGCGATCGCAATTCGTCCTGAATCTGGTTCGTGTGCGGGGCTATACGTTCCTGGACCTGCCAGTTCACTATCCCAAGCAACAACATCAAGATCAGGCACGGCAGCAGCAGACGGTACACACTGAGCCCGGCAGATGTCCAAGCCACAACTTCGTTCTGTCTCGATTTGATGGCATAGGTCGCGAGCGTCGCAATCATTGCCGCCGAGGGTGCCAACTGTAGGTATACGAACGGAAGCAGATACAGCAGGTACTTGGAGAGAAGAACTATTCCGCCGTCGATCGTTCCGGCAAACTTCCAAAGCTCAAACGCCGTGAAAATGATAAATATCGACGCGAGAAACAGAAGGGTCAGTCCAAAATACTTCAGAAGATTCATCGCGAGATCGAAGTCCCGGATACCTGTCGTGATGTCGAGAACGAAATTCTCGCGGCGGCGCCAACTCCTGACATCCAGCGACTCGACGCGCTCCCTGATCGCATGGCCGACCCTGGTT
>CAMLKY010000200.1 GCA_946480545.1 uncultured Acidobacteriota bacterium | reverse complement strand
AACGTCCGATCGTTGCTGTCGGCGAGCGTGTTCGTAAGGGTCAGGTCATCGCTGACGGTCCTTGTACCGATCGCGGTGAGCTCGCACTCGGACGTAACGTTCTTGTGGCGTTCATGCCTTGGCGTGGTTATAACTTTGAGGACGCGATCCTCGTTTCAGAGCGGCTCGTAAAGGACGACTACTACACGTCGATCCATATTGAAGAGCTCGAGATCGAGGCCCGCGATACGAAGCTTGGACCGGAAGAGATCACGCGTGACATCCCGAACATCGGCGAGAACATGCTTCGCGATCTCGACGAATCGGGAATCATCCGCATCGGTGCTCAAGTTAAGCCGGGCTCGATCCTCGTCGGAAAGGTCACACCTAAGGGTGAGACGCAGCTTACGGCCGAGGAGAAACTGCTCCGAGCGATCTTCGGTGAGAAGGCCGGTGACGTCAAAGACGCGTCGCTGACCTGCCCGCCGGGAATCGACGGTACCGTCGTTGACGTCCAGGTCTTTACGCGAAAGGGACAGGACAAGGACGAACGCAGTCTCGACATCGAGGGCATGCAGGAAGAGTCGCTCCGACGCGACCTCGAGGACGAAATTCGTATCCTCCAGGAGCAGCGTGACGAGCGTATCTATGAACTGTTCGAGCGTCGCAAGCTGACGAACGATCTTAAGGACGGCCGCGAGGTCATCCTCAAGAAAGGACACATCCTGACTCGGGAGGAGCTCAAGGAGCTGGATCCGAAGCTGTTCCGCAAGATCGAGGTTTCGGCCGGTTCGATCGATGTCTCGGCTGAGGTTCGCGAATACGAACAGCGGACGGAACGTCAGATCAACATCCTCTCGGATATCTATGACGAGAAGATCACGAAGCTGAAGCAGGGTGACGAACTTCCTCCGGGTGTCATTAAGATGGTCAAGGTTTTTGTCGCCATGAAGCGCAAGCTGAGTGTGGGCGACAAGATGGCCGGACGCCACGGTAACAAGGGCGTGATCGCACGCATCCTTCCTGAAGAGGACATGCCGTACCTGCCGGACGGAACGCCGGTCGAGATCGTGCTCAATCCGCTCGGTGTGCCGTCGCGTATGAACGTGGGTCAGATCCTCGAGACGCATCTTGGATGGGCCGCACGCGTGCTCGGCTATCACTTCGCAACGCCGGTCTTCGATGGTGCGAGCGAGAACGAGATCAAGAAGTACATCGGCGAAGCGAACGCGAAGTACGACGAGCTGAAGCTTCCGCCGTCGGTCGGGCCGTCGGGTAAGACGCGTCTCTACGACGGTCTCACGGGTGAGCAGTTCGAGCAGAAGGTGACCGTCGGTTACATCTATATGCTCAAGCTCTCGCACCTTGTCGACGACAAGATCCACGCTAGATCGATCGGACCGTACTCGCTGATCACGCAGCAGCCGCTCGGGGGTAAAGCTCAGTTCGGCGGACAGCGCTTCGGAGAGATGGAGGTGTGGGCGCTCGAAGCATACGGTGCGGCGCACATCCTGCAGGAGCTTCTGACATGCAAATCCGACGACGTCGCGGGACGTTCGAAGATCTACGAGACGATCGTCAAGGGCGTCTCGAACTTCGAACCGGGAATCCCTGAGTCGTTCAATGTGCTTGTCCGCGAGCTGCAGTCACTCTGTCTCGACGTCGAGCTTATCCAGGAAGATGAGATCGATCCGGAAGAAGTGGCCGCAGGCGTAGATGCGATCGTAGGAGTCGATTAACGATTTTGGATTTTGGATTTTGGATTTTGGATTGAAGACAGCTTCGCCAGAATCCAAAGTCCGGGTCTAAGACGATTTTGAATTTTGGGTCGAGGATGTCGGAGCAACGCCAGGTGCTCCAAATCCAAAATCCAAAATCTAAAATCCAAAATGGAGAAACATGTTTCGATTTAACAACGACAACAAAACACAACTGACCACGAATTACGAAGCGATCCGCATTTCGCTTGCCTCACCGGAGAAGATCCGTTCGTGGTCGCACGGCGAGGTGACGAAGCCGGAAACTATCAACTATCGTACGTTCAAGCCCGAGCGTGACGGTTTGTTCTGTGCTCGTATCTTCGGTCCGGTGTCGGACTGGGAATGCCTGTGCGGAAAGTATAAGCGGATGAAACACCGCGGTGTGATCTGCGACAAATGCGGTGTCGAGGTTACGCAATCAAAGGTTCGCCGTGAGCGGCTCGGTCATATCGAGCTTGCAAGCCCCTGCTCGCACGTCTGGTTCTTCAAAGGCCTGCCGTCGCGTATCGGTCACTTGCTCGATATCACGCTCCGCGACCTCGAGAAGATCCTCTACTTTGAAACTTACATCGTCATCGACGAGGGCGACGTTCCGGACCTGAAGCAGAAAGAGCTTTTGACGGACGAGCGGTACCGCGAGCTGATGCGAGATTACCCGAACCAGTTCGTGGCCAAGATGGGTGCCGAGGCGATCAAGGAGCTTCTGATGAAGATCGAGATCCCTGAGCTGGTTGAAGAGCTTCGCACGCGAATGAAGGATGAGACATCGCAGCAGAAGAAGCTTAAGTATTCGAAGCGGCTCAAGGTCTCGAACTCGTTCGCACGCTCGGGCAACAATCCGGAATGGATGATCCTGGACGTGATCCCGGTCATCCCGCCTGAGCTTCGTCCGCTCGTGCCCCTCGACGGCGGCCGATTCGCGACATCGGATCTCAACGATCTGTATCGTCGTGTCATCAACCGCAACAATCGTTTGAAGAAGCTCATCGAGCTTCGCGCTCCGGAGGTCATCGTCCGAAACGAAAAGCGGATGTTGCAGGAGGCGGTTGACGCTCTATTTGATAACGGACGTCGAGGTCGCGTGCTCCGTGGTGCGAACAATCGTCCGCTCAAGTCGCTGTCGGGAACGCTCAAGGGTAAGCAGGGACGTTTTCGTCAGAACCTTCTCGGAAAGCGCGTCGACTACTCGGGCCGTTCGGTTATCGTGGTCGGTCCCGAACTGAAGCTTCACCAATGCGGTCTTCCAAAGAAGATGGCGCTCGAGCTGTTCAAACCGTTCATCTACAACAAGCTCGAGAAGGACGCTCACGCTGCCACCATCAAGCAGGCACGCGAGATGGTCGAACGCCAGGAGCCGATCGTCTGGGACATTCTTGAAGACGTGATCCGCGAGCATCCGGTTCTGCTGAACCGTGCTCCGACGCTTCACCGTCTCGGCATCCAGGCTTTCGAGCCCGTGCTGGTCGAGGGTAAGGCTATCAAGATCCACCCGCTCGTATGTACCGCTTTCAACGCGGACTTCGACGGCGACCAGATGGCCGTGCATATTCCGCTGTCGGCCGAGGCGCAGATCGAAGCGAGCGTTCTAATGCTGGCGTCGAACAACCTGCTCTCGCCCGCGAGCGGTCAGCCGATCACCGTCCCGTCACAGGATATTGTTCTCGGCTGCTACTACCTGACTCTCGCTCGCGACGAGATGAAGGGCGAAGGCAAAATGTTCAACTCGATCGACGACGTGCTGCTCGCACTCGACGCCGGCGTGATCGAGACACAGACGAAGATCCGTTTGCGTTGGCGCGGTGATCTGCTCGATCTGACGATGGAGCATCACAACCAGGACGTGATGCGTGCGACAGTGCGTGAGAATGTCGATCGCGTTATCGACACGACCGCCGGCCGCGTGATCCTCAACGAACGCCTGACACGAGATGGGCTTCCGTTCGTAAATGGAACGCTCAAGAAGAAGGGCCTGCAATCACTTGTCAGCTTTTCTCATCTTCGACTCGGGCATGAACCGACGGTTCTGCTGCTCGACGATCTGAAGACGATGGGCTTCCTGTACGCGACGAAGTCGGGCATGTCGATCGGCATCGACGACATGGTCACGCCGAAGAGCAAGCAGGGAATCATCGAAGAGGCCCGCAAGGAAGTCGATAAGCTTCAGAAGCAGTATGAAGAAGCGACGATGACCAACATGGAACGCGAGAACAAGGTGACGGCCATCTGGTCCGAAGTCACGGATCGCGTCGCCAAGGAAATGTTCAAGGCGATGCACACTCGCGAGGCTGAGCGTAAAGAGCTCAACCCGATCCTGGTCATGGCCGACTCCGGTGCTCGTGGTTCGGACGCACAGATCCGGCAGCTCGCCGGTATGCGTGGTCTGATGGCGAAGCCGTCAGGAGAGATCATCGAGACTCCGATCGTCGCAAACTTCCGCGAAGGTCTGAACGTGCTGCAGTACTTTATCTCGACGCACGGTGCCCGCAAGGGTCTTGCCGATACGGCGCTCAAGACGGCCGACTCGGGTTACCTGACACGTCGTCTGGTCGACGTCGCCCAGGACGTGATCGTATCTGAGCACGATTGCGGGACGCTTCGCGGTGTTTGGGCCGAGGCCATCATTCGAAACGGTGAGGAAGTTGAATCGCTTCGTGACCGTATCGTGGGATGTACGTCTCTCGATGACATCATCGATCCGGTCGACGGAACGACGATCGTTACCGCGAATACCGAGATCAACGAAGACCTCGCCGCACAGGTCCAGCTTTCGGGTCTGCAGAAGATCCGCATCCGCAGCCCGCTCACGTGTGAAAGCCGCCGCGGCATCTGCGTGAAGTGCTACGGACGCAATCTCGCGACGGGTAATTCTGTCGAGATCGGCGAAGCTGTCGGTGTTATCGCCGCTCAGTCGATCGGCGAGCCCGGCACCCAGCTCACGATGCGTACGTTCCACGTTGGTGGTACGGCACGGCTCGAGCAGGAAACGAAGCACGTCGCCGCGATGGACGGAACCGTCCGTTATGTCGATGACCTGAAGGTGATCAAGAACCGCAACAAGGAGATGATCTCCTTGAAGCGTCAGTCGGAGATCGCACTTGAAGACGATCGCGGCCGCGAGGTTGCTCGTTACCAGGTCGTGTACGGTGCTCAGCTCCACGTCAAGGACGGTCAGAAGGTGAAGGAAGACGACGTGCTCGTCACGTGGGATCCGTTCACATTCGCGATCCTTACCGAGGTAAAGGGAACTGTTAAGTACCAGGACCTGAAGGAAGGCAAGACGGTCGAAGAGGACATCGATAAGGTCACAGGTCAGAAACGCCTCGTGGTCAAGGACTCGGATGAAAAGAACCAGCCGCGTCTCGAGATCAAGGAAGGCAACAAGACCCTGAAGACCTATCAGATGCCGATCCGTGCGAACCTGCTCGTCGAAGACGCGCAGAATGTTCAGCCGGGTGACATCATCGCGAAGATACC
>CAMLKY010000199.1 GCA_946480545.1 uncultured Acidobacteriota bacterium | reverse complement strand
TGATCGGCATTGCGTGGGCAGTGCTCCAGCCGGTTCTGACCACGGCGATCTTCACCATCATCTTCAGCACCTTCGCAAGATTCGACACGGGGAATATACCGTACCCTTTATTTGCCTTGACCGGGCTGATCATCTGGCTTTTTGTTCACACATCGATCTCGCTCGCGAGCACCAGTTTTGTAAACAACACGAGCCTGGTCACAAAGGTCTATTTTCCCCGGCTAATAGTTCCGATCGCGGCGTCGCTCGCGACACTGTTCGATCTGCTTTTCGGTCTCGCGATCGTTGTGATCCTGATGGTCTACTTCGGAACCGTGCCCGGTGCGCAGTTGATCCTTGCACCGGTTTTCGTTCTTCTGGCACTCGTTCTCGCGGTCGCATTCGGGACTCTGTTCTCGGCACTCAACGTGCGCTTCCGCGATGTGAAGTTCGCACTTCCGTTCATACTTCAGGTCTGGATGATCGCGTCGCCGATCTTTTATCCCGTCGATCTGCTGCCCGAGCGATGGCAGTGGGTCTTCGCGTTAAACCCGTTGACCGGCATCCTTGACGGTTTCCGATCGGCGCTGTTTGGAACGGCGTTCGATTGGCAGCTTATCGGAGTGTCAGTGCTCTCACTCGTCGTGTTGACGCTCGTCTCGCTATTCATCTTTAAGAAGATGGAGGATAAGTTCGCCGACATTATCTAACCGATGCGAGTCATTACCGCACAGAATCTATCGAAGCAATATAAGCTCGGCTCGCGCCAGCCGTATTCGTTTCGAGAGATGTTGACCGGGCTCTTTGATCGAGGAAGCGACGAGAATCGAACGCTGTGGGCGCTGCGCGATGTGAGCTTTGAGGTCGACGAAGGCGAGACGCTGGGGCTGATCGGGCACAACGGTGCGGGCAAATCGACACTCCTAAAGATCCTCTCGAGAATAACAAAACCAAGCGCCGGCACGGCCTCGATTCGTGGACGCGTCGGAAGCCTGCTCGAGGTCGGGACGGGCTTTCATTCGGAGCTTTCGGGGCGCGAGAACATCTATCTGAACGGCGCGATCCTCGGGATGAGACGGGTCGAGATCGATAAGAAGTTCGATGAGATCGTCGCGTTCTCCGAGATCGAGGCCTTCCTCGATACGCCGGTCAAACATTACTCGACCGGGATGTATATGCGGCTGGCATTCTCCGTCGCGGCGCATCTTGATCCGGAAGTGCTGATCGTCGACGAGGTGCTCGCGGTCGGCGACGTCGGGTTTCAAAAGAAATGCTTGCGCAAGATGCGGGACGTGGGTGAGTCGGGCCGGACGGTGATCTTTGTTTCTCATGACATGCAGTCGATCGCCCGGCTTTGCCGACGTGCGATCTGGCTCAAGGACGGCCAACTTAGGAACGACGGCGATGCAAAGCTTATCGTCGGAGAGTATCTTCACGAACAATCACGCACCGGGGCTGAGAAGATCTGGAGTGATCGGCAAACTATGCCGGGAAACGATGTCGCAAAGCTCCATGCTGTGCGCGTTCGTGACGCCGCTGGGGCGGTCACTTCCTCGATAGACATTCGCAATCCGGTTTCGATAGAGATCGAATACGAGATCGTCACCAGCGGCGAGATAGTCGTTCCGCATGTGCAATTCAATAACGAACAGGGGACATCGATATTCGTCTCGCACGATTGGAATGGCGGCTGGCGCGACCGCGAGCGGCCGGCTGGTTTGTACAAGAGCGTAGTCACCGTGCCCGGGAATCTTCTTTCGGAAGGCACCGTGTTCGTTACCGTAGGTGCCGCGACATACCGGCCACACTCGGTCCATTTCACGGAACGCGATGCAGTGACGTTCAATGTTATCGACAGCCCCGAGGGCGACACGGCTCGCGGTGATTATCCGGGGCCGATGCCCGGCGTTGTGCGACCGGTTCTGGAATGGACGACGGAACTCGACCGATGAAAGAAGCTTCACCCGGATCCGACTTCCTCGAGATGCGGCCGCGGCCGCACAACATGCCGTTCTACACGGCAAAGATGTCGATCGTGGAAAGTGTGCGCGACGGGATCAAAGACTTCCACGGCACTGTTCTCGATGTAGGCTGCGGGGTGATGCCCTATCGAGGATTGATCGAAAGCGTCGATGCCGTTGAACGCTACATCGGCATGGACCTTCCGTCGTCGGACCTCTACGGTCACATCGAGCCGGACATAAAATGGGATGGACAAAAGATCCCGCTCGAGAGCTCCAGTATCGATTGTGTGCTCGCAACCGAATTCCTCGAGCATCACCCCGACCCGGTGAATATTCTCTCGGAGATCTCACGCGTGATGCGTCCCGGCGGACGGTTCTTTGGTACTGTCCCATTCGTTTGGAATCTCCATGAGATCCCGTCGGATCAAGCTCGCTACACGCCGTACTCGCTCAGGCGAATGCTGGAGGATGCCGGCTTTCGTGAGGTCGAGATCCGCGCGCTCGGCGGGTGGAACCGATCGCTCGCTCAGATGATCGGGCTGTGGGCGACGTTCTCGGATATGAACCGTCTGGTTAGAAAATTCCTCAGCATCACGCTTTTTCCCGTATTCTTGCTGCTGGTGAGGACAGACCGCATACCCCCCGATTTTGACGGTGCCGCGAATTCGATGTTCACCGGCCTGAGCATGAAGGCCGTCAAATGAAACGCGTGCTCTTCATCGGTCACGAAGCCGAGCGCACGGGCGCTCCGTTCGTATTGCTCCATCTTCTTCGGTGGATAAAAGAAAACCGAACCGACATCGAGATCGAGATCCTTCTGCTTCGCGACGGGCCGATCCGGAAGCTGTACGAGGAGGTGGGAAACGTTTTCGTCATTCCATCGACTGGCCTGCCGGAGATCGTCGTTCGCGGTGAGCGATTTCTGCGCCGCCGGCTTGGCGTAAGAAAGAAGCTGCGTACGCGCGGCATCACACCGCTCGCGAATGACTATGATCTCGTAGTCGGAAACACGGTCGGATCGCTTGAGTATCTCGAGTTCTTCAAGAAACGACGCGGGATTCGCACGTTATGCTGGCTTCACGAGATGCGCTCGGTGATCGAGAGCTTTATCCCCGAGACCGGACGCTTCGCGGAGCTTTCATCGTCGGTTGATAGGTTTGTTGTCGCCTCTGCAGCGGTCGAGGCTGTGGTGCGTGAGTTTGGCGTCGAACGGCCGGTCGAACGCATATGCGAATTCTCGGAGCTGAGACCGGTCGACAGATCGCGCGTCGCATCGATCAGATCCAGTCTGGGCATTCCTGAGAATGGCTTTGTCGTGGGCGGCAGCGGTACCGTAAGCTCGCGCAAGGGCACCGATCTTTTCCTGCAGATGGCGGAGGACCTAGCGGCCGAGGCTGACGATATCTACTTTCTGTGGGTTGGCGGCCCGTCATCTCACTCGACACGAGAATTCGATGATGCACTCGATACTGTTCGCCGGCGCGGTCTCCAACGTGTGTTCATCACCGGCGCACAAACTGATCCTGAAAACTACTTCGCGAATATGGACGTCTTTGCGCTGACCTCGCGCGAAGATCCGTTTCCACTTGTGTGTCTGGAGGCGGCGAGTCTCGGAAAGCCTGTGATCTGTTTTGCGGATGCGGGTGGGATGCCGGACTTTGTGGGCGATGACGCGGGCGGCGTAATTCCGTTCGGAGATACGCACGCATTCGCAGCGCAGATACGTGAGTATTATCTCGA
This sequence comes from uncultured Acidobacteriota bacterium, assembly GCA_946480545.1. The sequence goes on along the minus strand of CAMLKY010000199.1, from coordinate 1,537 downwards.
CCGGGAAAAACTGAGGTCAGCAGGTACAGCCGCTTATCGAAAGATCACGACCGACTTCTCGCTTGAAACCTGTTGTCGAAGATTCTGTGACGTCATCGATTCGATGATCTAGACCCGCCGTCCCCAGGCGAAGACGGTGATCAACGCAGCGCCCGCCACGAATCCGCCGATGTGTGCCGCGTAAGCTACACCGCCGGTTCCTGCCGGCGTTAGATAACCAAGCAAGAGCTGATAGCCGATCCAGAGGCCGAGTGCGACAAACGCCGGAACCTCGGTCAGGAAGTTGAATATGATCGCGCGTACACGTCGCTGCGGAAAGAGTACGAGATATCCGCCCAGCACTCCGGAGATCGCACCCGATGCGCCGAGCATGGGGATTACCGAATCGGTGTCCATCACGATCTGCGCAAGCGCCGCAGCGACGCCGCAGACGATGTAAAAGGCAACATAGCGAATGTGGCCGAGCAGGTTCTCGAGATTGTCGCCGAAGACAAAAAGGAAGAGCATGTTCCCGAAGATATGACCGAACCCGCCATGCATGAACATCGAGCTTAGAAAATTGAAGTAGACGGGAAGCGGCGTCTCGTAATGTTGAATTCGCCCAAGCTCGCCTGATGAGTCGCGGACGATCTGCAAGCCTGAAAGATCGATGCCCTCGGTTATCTCTTTCGGGACGAGCGAGAACGCGTAGCTAAACGCATCGTTGCCACCAAGGCCCTGCAGCAAAACGAACACGAGGATGTTGATGCCGATGAAAGCATAGTTAACAAACGGTGTGATCGTGCGGTCAGAATTGTCGTCGCCTATCGGAAACATCGCTCAACCTCCTTAAGTAAGTCCCTAGTCCCAAAAGTCCCTAGTCCCTAGTCCCAAAAGTCCAAGTGTCGCGGCCCTGAGTCATGTTGTACATCTAGAGGTCAGAGTATCAAAAGTCCTGAGACCCATGCGAGTATTTCGACTCTCGACGGTGTTGGGACTTTGGGACTTGGGACCTGGGACTAGGGACTACCCTATTCCCACATCCTCTTGTACCGTGAGCAGCTCGTGTCCTTCACTTCTTGCGACGAATGTTGCGGCGGTGAGATCGCCGACCACATTCAGTGTCGTGCGGCACATATCCAGGATGCGATCGACACCCAGGATGATCGCGATCAGTGCCGGGTCGACCTGGATCATCGCGAGAATGCCGATGATGAACGGGATCGAGCCCGATGGGACGCCGGCTGTCCCGATACCGCCGAGTATCGCGAGATACACGATCATCAACTGCACGCCGAGCGTCAGGTCCAGACCGGCGAGCTGAGCAAGGAAGAGTACGGTCACGCCTTCGTACAGCGCGGTTCCGTTTTGATTAGCGGTCGCCCCGACCGTCAGCACGAAACTGTTGATCTCTTTCGGCACGCCGAGATTCTCATGCGAAACACGCAGGGCCGTCGGGAGCGTCGCGTTCGAGGATGAGGTCGAAAATGCCGTGACGATGACCGTCCGGACCCGTTTGAAGAAATCGATGGGATTGATGCGCGACAGAAAGTAGACC
>CAMLKY010000198.1 GCA_946480545.1 uncultured Acidobacteriota bacterium | reverse complement strand
CTGTCATCGCGAATCGACTTGTCGCCGATGCGATCGACCGGCTTGGTGAAGACGGTGTGATAGAGGACAGGCGTCGGCACCATCCCGATCAATACGACGTCGAGACCCGAGGCATTGAAACCTGACGTCAGCAGATCGCAAAACTCCGGAGAGCTTTTCCGCGCGTCGTAACCGATCGCGATTCGCTTTGCACCGTTTTGAACAAAGAACGTTCCGATCGCAAGGCCGAGTGTGCGCACGGTTTCATCGGTGAGATGTTCGCCAACGATACCGCGTATGTCGTATTCCCTGAAGATGTTGATATTCATCGTGAATAGATTTAACAGAAGATAATGCGGAATGCGGAATGCGGAAGGCAAGATTCCTGTCGCCATAATATGTCGCGTCCTGGCTCCGCGGGCTTGGCGATCTTTGCGTGAGGCTGATTTTCCACGCAAAGATCGCCAAGCCCGCTAAGGAAATGCGATAACCAAAGTGACCAGCAACCGACGGGGGCCACAGATTCGCGTTCTGCGTTCCGCATTCCGCATTGAAAACACCCGTTTGATATACTCATCCGTTGCCACCTGCGGGCAACAATCAACTACCCTGACGCATCGTAAAAGCTGCGTCTTTCGTAATAATCCTGCGAGATTTATGAACAGAATTCTGCGTTTCTCTACCTTTCCGGTTTTACTGGCGATTTTGGTGTTTGGCGGATCTGCGCTTGGCCAGACGCCGCGACCCACGCCGCCCCCGGACGACGATACCGGCCAGCTCAAGACCTTCGAGGTCAGATTGCCGGTAACTGTCACGTTGAAGAAGGATCTTGTCCCCGGTCTTACGAAGAATGATTTCATCGTTCTCGAGGATGGCGTTCAGCAGGAAGTGACGTTCTTTACCGATGAGAAAACGAATCCTCCGGTCTATGTCGGTGTGCTAATGGACACGTCGCCATCGGCGGCGGGCAAGCTCGGGTTCTCCAAAGAAGCCGCGATCAATTTCATCCATACGGTGACGCGGCTCCGGAAGGACAAGGCTGCGTTCATGACGTTCGACAACGAAGTCACGCTTCAGCAGGATTTCACGGACAAGCTCGATCTTCTCCAGCGAGCGGTCGACAAGGTCAAGAAGCCCGGGTCGCAGACCGCGATGTACGATGCGGTTTGGAATTTCGCCGATGAGAAGCTCCGTAATGTCGCCGGCCGCCGCGTGATCGTCATCATCACCGACGGCGATGATACGTTCAGCCGAGCGAAGATCGAAGACGCGATCGATATCGCACAACGAACCGAGACGACGATCTTTGGAATCTCGACAAAGGCCGGATTCCTTGGGACAGTTCCGGGCGTCGAGGCCGGAACCGTCAAGGACAAAGGCGACAAGCTGCTGACGCGGCTTTGCGAAGAGACCGGCGGACAGGCTTTTTTTACGGGTGACATGATTGAGCTCGAGCGGGCTTTCAAAAAGATCTCGGAGGAGCTGAGGTCGCAGTACATAATCACCTACCGCCCGGCCAATCAGAATTACGACGGACGCGAAAGGAAGATCGAGGTGCGTTTCCGCGATCCTTCAAAGACTGACAAATACAAGATCCGTACAAAGACCAGTTATCGAGCGGTCAACGACAGGTTGAAATAGCAAGAGGTTAAGGATGTACAAGAATAGTGGGTTTTTCGTTCTCGTTGCGGTGTTCGCTTTTGCGGCGGCCGGGCTTTATATTGGTCAGCCGGCTGGCGCGCAAGAGGCGACGACACCGCCTGTAGCAACGCCGACGCCGCCGATCGAGGAAGACGACGCCGTTGAGAAGGTCGAGACCGAATCGGTCAACGTGCTCTTCACCGCGCAGGACAAGAATCGAAAGCTTCTCACTACCTTAAAGCAGGAAGACATCCGAATTCTCGAGAACGGTCAGGTGCAGCAGATCTCGGCGTTCTCTCGCCAGGTGGATCTTCCGCTCAGTCTTGCAATTCTGATCGACACAAGTGCGTCGCAAGAGCGAACGTTGCCCGAAGAGAAAGCGGCGGCTGTCTCGTTTGTCGAAGCGGTCGTACGTCCCACGAAGGACGAGGTATCGGTCATCTCTTTCACCGGCGAATCAACGCTCGAGCAGGGGCTGACGAACAACGTCAACCGGCTCCGCCGAGCGATCGAGCGGGTGGAGTTCGTTCCGCCGTCCGGTTATCTCGGTCAGGGCGTTGTCGTAAACAGCGGACGCACTCCGGGCACTCCACCGATCTCGGGCACGAACCAGCAGATACAGGGCTCGACAGCGATCTGGGACGCTATTTGGATCACATCGTCGGACGTACTCGGCCCGGCACCTGAGAAAACGCGTCGTGCGATCATCCTTCTGTCCGATGGATATGACACGTTCAGCAAGAAGAAGCTTGATGAAGCGGTACTTGCCGCACAGCGGGCGGAGGCGGTCATCTACTCGATCGGTATCGGCGATAACTTTTACGATGGCGTAGACGAGGGTTCGCTGAAGAAGATCTCGGAGCGGACAGGCGGCCGTGCCTACTTCCCGCGAGACGAAAACGAATTGCGCCAGGCGTTCCGCCAGATCCAGGATGAGATGCGTTCGCAATATCTGATCGCTTACGAGCCGACGAATCGGGCACTGGACGGCACGTATCGAAAGATCGAGATCCAGCTAACGAATCCTGCTCTGTCGAAAGAAAAAGTCCGGCTCACACACCGGCAGGGTTACTTCGCCAAGACCTCACAGAAGTAAGAAAAGTAAAAAGTAGAAAGTAAAAAGTAGAAAACGCGGGCCGAGAGGGTGCGTTTTTTACTTTTTACTTTTTACTTTTTACTTTTTACTTTCCACCCGGTTTGTTCAGCCACCACTGGTTTCCCCATTGATCTTGAAAGCCGGCCGACTCGCCGTAGCCGTGATCGCCCGGCTCCTGAATGCTCGTAGCTCCGTTGGCGATCCCATTCTCATAGGTGCCCACTACATCGTCGACCAGGACGAACATCCCACATGGAAATGGCTTCCACGGACCGCCGGCCTGACCGAACATGATCGTTCCGCCGTTGATGCTGTATTCGCAGTGCCTGATCGAACCGTCGTCGTCCTCCACTCGAAGCTTCTGCTCGGCGCCGAAAACCGTAGTGATGAACTCGATGAACGACCCGGCGTCGCTTACGACGAGATAAGGCATCACCGGTGAATAATGTTCTGGTTTCATTCCAAACCTCGCTGCTTTAAAAATTCTTTGTTCGCCGATGTGATGTGGCTCAGAACGCACAGCCACCGGCCATCGCGCCTTACCAACACATCGGTCGTAAATTCGTCGGCGTCGAATTCCTGCCCGCCGAACTGCGCGGTATTCGTCACGCGTGCAGTCATGACCGCCGTGTCGCCATAGAATTTCACACGCGGCTCCCCGACCATCTCGAACGTGGTATGTGTAAGCTGCCCGGATCGCACGAATGAGAGAAAGTACTCTTTCTCCGCGATCCCGCGTTCGGATACTATTACCCATTCATCGGCCATAAAGCTCCCGATCCGATCGGCATCGTTAGAGATCATCGCCTCAGCCCATTCGCGAGTCGCGTCGAGAAGTTCTTGTTGATCCTGCATAAAACTCTCTTTTGTGTTCGCGTTGTTTCGTGTGAATTCGTGGTTCCAGTTCTGTTGGTCCGAAGGCTGGAAGCACTAACTCACGCGAAACAACACGAATAAAAACTCCTGGCTCGACCAGATCAGTCTCTCCATCCCCAAGGTGCGTCCGGCGCTTTTGTTGGGGTCTTCAGGTCGAACTTAATACTGAAATATCTTTCCGAACCCATGCGGCGTAGGTTGTATGCGAAGCTCTCGCCGGGGACGAGGTCGATCCACCAGACATTCGTCGCTGCGGCGGCGATCACATCGACGGTCTTTTGATCGGCGGGAAACATCTGCCGTGTCGGCATGCCGACGCTCGTGGTCCAGCCGCCGTACATCGTCACCTTGTCGGGTTTTCCATCCGCGTGCCGATGATCGTGTCGAAGCTCGATGCGATCGCCTTTGCGCGTCAAGATCCATGTCCGCGAGCGGTCGTCGCCAACAACGAATGGAATGCGAATGCGGTCGGGTTCGCATGATCGAACATGCATGACGAGTGATTTGTCTTTGAATGTACTGTCATCCGCTGGCGCGGCCGCGACCGTACCCGCGAAAGCCTTGCCGCAGAGCTTTTGCAGCTCTCGCCAGAAAACCGCGTCAGGCGATTCGGTCTGCCCGACAACGATGATCCGACACAGCGCAAGAAGAAGCAGAGACATTCCCGCTGTATAGATTTTCATAAAGACCTCGAAGCTGAGCGACATCTATGGCCTTAGTTCGTGTTCTTTCGTGTGAGTTCGTGGTTTCAGGGCTCTACGGCTGGAAGACTGGCACCACGGACTCACACGAAGGAACACGAAACTCGATTGGTTAATACGGAATAACCTCGGTCCTTCGCACCTGACCGTCTTTCATTCGCACGATCCAGATGACACCGTACTCCGACTCGTCGAGGTTCTTGAACACTTCTCTCTTTCCGAGCAGATTCGCGAGCCCGGGAACGGTATTGCTGTGACCGGCGACGACGAAGCGTTTGGTCTTGCTTTTCATGATGGCGTCGACAAGCTCATTTGGTTTTCTGGCATCGTATGTCTGAACCTGCAGCTTTCGGCGAGTGGCGATCGGCGTCACGGTATCGCGTGTCCGCTTGTAGTCTGTCGAATAGACCGCACCCGGTTTGTATTTGCGAATGATGCGTGCGAGCCGCTCGACCCGCTGCTTTCCCGCTTCGGACAGTTCCGGATCCTGGCTCGTCGCATCGGCTTTTTCGGCGTGACGGACGAGGATGATGGTCTTCTTCTGTGCGATCGAGGGAACCGTGAAACAGAGGCCCAATAACAAAATGGCGAAAGCGTTTTTGATCATAGAGTGAGTTTGATACGTGCACGACTTCTTTTCTGTTTCTTCTTTGCGGCTTTGCGCGACAACCCTTGTTGATAATTCTGACAGATGTGTTCTAGCAAAGCCGCTAAGACGCAAAGAAGAGCGACCTATAGAAACATCTTCCCCGGATTCAGAATTCCGTTCGGGTCGAACACCTTCTTTATCCCTTTCATTATCTCAAGCGTCGGGCGATCGATCGCGTAGTCCATGTACTGCGCTTTTACGTAACCGATGCCGTGCTCGCCGGAGATCGTCCCGCCGAGCTCGACGGATAACTTAAAGGTCTCGGACACGCACTCACGAGC
>CAMLKY010000197.1 GCA_946480545.1 uncultured Acidobacteriota bacterium | reverse complement strand
ATCAGGCGTAACGAACAGCACGATGCATTTCTCAACGCCGTCACCCATGAATTGAAGACGCCGGTCGCGTCGATCAAGCTCTATCTCGAAACCCTCAAATCGCGTGATGTCACTCCGGAGAAGCGTGAGGAGTTTTATGACGTGATGCTTGCAGACAGTGACCGCCTTCTCCAGACCGTGGAACAGGTCTTACAGGCTGGGCGGGCAAGCGAGAAACAACGTCAGCTCTCATTGCATGAGTTGGATATCGGCCCGATCCTGAACGAAGCGATCTCGATAGTTCGCACGCGATACAATCTCGATGAAGATGTCCTGCGACTGACCGAGCCGGCGACCGACTTGAAGGTTCTGGGCGATGAAAGCGACTTGCGGACCGTCTTCGTGAACCTCCTCGACAATGCCGTGAAGTATTCCAACGACGATAGAAGGATCTCGATCCGCGCCAAGCGAACAAAGATCAATAACAAGGTCGATGTATTCGTCCGGGACAACGGTATCGGCATCCCGGCCGACGAGCTGAAACGCGTCTTCAAGCGCTTCTATCGCGTTCCGGGGCAGGCATCGCGAGCGGCGAAGGGCACGGGTCTCGCAAAGGCGAAGGACGGGGCAGCACGTTTGTCGTGCAACTGCCGCTTGCTTAGTCAAACCTATGAAGATCCTCATCGTTGAAGACGAACGGCACATTGCCGATGGGCTCAGATTCAATCTCGAGGCAGAAGGGCACGATGCGACCGTTGCTCCGGATGGTGAGAAAGCGATCGAGGCTCTCGGCAGCGACCGCTTCGATGCGGTTGTGCTCGACGTAATGCTTCCGGGTGTCGACGGATTCGCTGTCGCCCGTTATCTGCGATCCGCGGCGGACTTCACGCCGATCCTGATGCTGACCGCGCGGGGCCGGCCCGAGGATGTACTCAAAGGATTCGAAGCCGGAGCGGACGATTACCTTCCGAAGCCTTTCGATCTGGATATATTCCTTGCACGAATGAAAGCCCTGCTGCGACGAAGCGGCTGGTCAAAGGGGCAAACCGTGACCCGCGTTCCGTCGCCCGACGTCGTAGTGATCAATGGAAAGACAATAGATTTCGACAATCTCGAGCTGACCGGCCCCGACGGCGTTACGCGGCTTACACTGATGGAGATGAAGTTGCTGCGGTTCCTGATAGAGAACGAAGGCCGTGCGGTCTCGCGAAAGACGATACTCGAGGACGTCTGGAACCTGCAGGAAGACACCGACACGCGCGCCATCGACAATTTTATTGTCAGGCTGCGGAAGTATCTCGAAGACGATCCTGCAAACCCGACGATAGTGCGAACGGTCCGTGGGGTAGGTTACAAGTTCGTTGGCGAAGGATAATCCCGCCGGGTCAGCACCTTCACATCGCGTCTCCAATCCTCGCGAAGGTCAAACCGCCACATCTCGATCTCTCGACTTAGCGTTTGGACGAACATCCCGAAGTCAACGTGAAAACTGAGCGCCGGCGCGACCGCGTAGACGAGTGCAGGTTTGTCTAGGATCTGCATATCGCCGAAAGCCCGTATCCGCGTAAGCTCGCCGCCGCGCCGCTGAAGTTCGATCTTCCGCCAATAGTCGGCCGCCTGGTACGGCATCTCACGATCGGGTGAGGTCTTCAGCTCGATGATCACCAGACGCCCGTCACGCCGGATCGCCAGCAGATCGATCTTGTCCGAGGCCGCGCGGAATTGATTGTAGATAGGTGACAGGATCAGGTTGGCGTCGAGAAGCCCGATGTTGCGGCGGAGGATCGATTCAAGCCACGCTTCGGGTGCCATACGATAAAATTCGTGACGCTTGTTCGGAGCGTTCGGTGAGCGATATGTCTTGAGCTCGGTTACAAGCTCCACGAGATCGTCCCAGCATTCACTTGTAAGAAGTCTTCTGTTCCGGTCGATCCCAAACCACGCGCGTTCCTCACCCGCAACTGAACGCACCCGCGCAAAAGCAAGACCGCGAAACCTGATCGTCTCGCCGTGCTGAGAAAAGATCACATCGGTCGACTCCGGGTCCAGATCAACTATTCGCGACGCAAGCTCGCCCGGTTCGAACCGACCGGGCAGGCGAACTTTATTCGCACGCTCGCGAAAAAGAGATGCCATCGTGCGACGCTTTCTTTCCTCGACACGGAGCTTGTCAGTGCCGGCGATCTCGAACAGGCGGAACCGCGACGAAATGCCGGGGCCCAGCAGGGCGATGAGCCTCCGCAGCGCTCTCGACTGCTTTTTCTCTGCGGCTATCCAGATCTCATTTACGGGTTTCTTTCGCCGCCGCAGCTTCTCGGACCAGAGCACGGCCGCCGTCATGACCGATTCATGGACCATCGTCGCCGTCACGTCGGCCATGACGGCTATCTCTCTTCCAGTTCGCTCCCGCACCAATATCTGTGCGAGCCTTCCGTTCTCGACATTCAACGCGATGCGCGTGAGTCTGACATCTGGAAAAGCTTCGACGATGGCGGCACCGATGAGGTTCGCACGCTGGAGTCTTGCTAATTCAATATTGATGCTCAGCTCGCGGGCAGGCGTGCGTGGGATCAGCCGGATCGTTTCGTTTGTTGCACCGAATCGACCCGACAACTCGATCTGTAGTTCGTTGTCATCACTTGCGAATGAGATAAGGCGGGAAAGGTCGGAGCCGGAGTCGTCGAACGTGCCGAACATTATCTTATTCGACGCACGATGGATGTCGATCTCTGTCCGCCGAAGCGGAAAGGTGCGCCCGTTCTCGCGAACGAGCAGCCATTCGAGGTGGGAGTCGATCCGGGCTCGAAGCTCATCGGCCGGATCGTGGCCAGTTACCATTTATAGTTCGTCTCGAAGAAACGCATCATCGCCGCAGCCCAGTCCCGGTAGCCTTGCTCGGAAGGATGGATGCCGTCGGCGAAAAAGCCATCGACAGTAAACGCAGTGGGTTGATGATAATAGAAGACGCGCTCCATGTCAGCTGAAAAATCCCGGATGTTCCGGTCGTGCAGCTTCGACAGCTCCCATAGCAGGAATTTTATGGGATGCGGAAGTGCGGGCGAGTATTTGATCATCGGGCAATTCGACACGAATATCGGCGCTGAGGGATTCTTCTGGCGCAGGATCGAAAGCAGCTCAGTCATGTCACGACGCCACTTCCGTGGACTGCTCAGCTTCAAAACATCATTGCCACCGAGACCGACAAGCATGTAATCGAATCTCCGGTTCGGTATCAGCGGGACGAGCTCCTCGATGGTTCGCCGAGCCGTCACCCCGTTCTTTCCAATAACGGTCCATTGAACAGGCTTCCCAAGTTTCTGATTCAGCTCCTCCGCAAAGCGGCCCGCCAGCGCGACCTGATGGGTGCGTGCCCCGAGACCTGCGACCGTCGACTCCCCGATCACAAGCAGATTTACAGGCTCCCTTCCCGACCCCGCCGTGCCGGCTGTATCACCGCCGGCTGCGGGGAGCAATCCTACTTTGCGTCTGGTGTAATGTCCCTGCAGGTACAGCAAGGGCGACACCGGAAGAACGGCGGCAGCCGCGGCCAAATAGATTGCTTGCCAAAGCACGAGCTTCATATCGGTTCGAAAGGGTGTAAAGGTCGTTATGATAAAATTCGATTACTCGAATGCTTTTGTCAACCCCGAGCAAAATCGGCTGTGCGACAGTTATCTTGTCGCTTTTTTTTGTCGGTTGCAGCCTGTGGGACCGGGGCGAGACGCCGCCAAGCACACCCGTTCCGGCACCCGAAAGCAACATCCCTTTCGCCACGCGCGAGCCGGATGTCTATCGAGCCGACGTGTTCATTCGAGCCGGTGATGTCGAGCGCCGGATCACCGTCGCACGTGACGGCGCCCGCAGCCGGATCGATTACGATGTCGGGACCGACGATCATCGGGCCATACTTTCGACCGACAGACAGTACGTCTTGTTTTTTAAGCGAAAGACGTACGCAGAGAATCAGGCGGGTGTCGGAAACAGTGCGTCGGCGTCGGAGCCGATGCTCGCAGCACACCTTTTGAACGGCCGCGACTATACCGAGTTTGACGAGTTGGATCGTGAAGGCTCGGTGATCCGCTACCGGGCGAGGGTAAATGCAAGCGACGTTTCTGAGATCCTGATCTGGTTTGATGAAGGGATCAGTATGCCGGTGAAACAAGAGTTCTACAGTCTGGACGGCGGGGAAAGGATATTGAGATACGCGGTCGAGCTTCGTGATTTTAGTCCGACCGTTGATCCGAGCGTGTTCGAACTGCCGGCGGACTTTCGGCGTGCGACACAACCATAACGATATGAACGATCAGATCACGGACGATCGAAAACAGCATGCAGCGATGGCGCTTCATAATTTACCGTTTGCAAAGCTCATGGGAATGCGGCTCGTGGACCTCCGTCCCAATGAAGCCGTGATCGAGCTCGACATGCGAGATGACCTCAAGCAGCCGAGCGGGGTGCTGCACGGAGGAGTTACGGCGACCCTGATCGATACCGCAATGGCGTTTGCCGTGCGAACGCACCTGGCGGATCACGAGGTGACGGCCACGATCGACCTGACGGTGCACTTCATGCGTCCGCACACGGCCGGTAAGGTCACATGCACGGCGAGAGTCGTTCGTGCGGGAAAGCGGATCTTTACCGTCAGTGCAGATGCGGAGAACGACGCTGGAAAACTGATCGCCACGGGACTATCGACGTATACGAGGGGATAGTCCGGAGTACGGGCTTCAACGTGTCACATGCTGAAGCCTGCACCCCGAACAAGAAATCATGGATCGTCCGATAAGACAATTCTTCAGATATCTCAGACCGTACCGCTGGCAGATGATCGCGGGCATCACGTGCATCCTGGTCTCGCTCGCGTTCGGTCTGCTGGTTCCCTACCTTGTCGGGGCGGCGGTCGACGACCTGTCGACCGAGGTTACCTGGGAGAAGATAATCAAATACCCGCTGATCATTCTCGGCGTGAACTTCGCCAGCGGGATCTTCCTCTTTCTCCAGCGGCGTCTTTTGATCAATGCGTCGCGCCACATAGAGTTCGACATGCGCGAAGACTTCTATGCGGCGCTCGTGAATCAACCGCTCGAATACTTTCACAACAACCGGGTCGGCGACCTGATGGCGCGGGCGACGAACGACCTTTCGGCGATCCGGCAGATCGTCGGGCCGATGATCCTTTACAGCTTTCAAGCCGTCTTCGCGCTTGCGATCGTCCTGCCGATCCTGCTCAACGTCTCGGCAAAGCTAA
>CAMLKY010000196.1 GCA_946480545.1 uncultured Acidobacteriota bacterium | reverse complement strand
ACGAATATTTTCTCGCTTCGATCGACGTACCAGTTCACGCGGTTCATCTTCACCAGGGCTCGGCTTGATTACGATTCGCTCCGGCAAAACTTCGCGGGCCAATTATTATTCGGATGGACGCCATCGCCCGGTAAGGCGTTCTACGTCGGCTATAACGATAATTTCAATTACAACGGCTTCAACCCGTACACAGGGCAGCTCGAGAACGGATTCGAACGGAACAGCCGGACATTTTTTATACGTGCCTCATACCTCTTCCGAAAGACTCTTTAGTTTGGTTTGCTCCTCCTAAGGCAAACTACTTGGGCGTCGGGTTATGTGCCTACCCGACGCCCCTTTTTTGTATCGCACCGAAGCCACCCGCCCGGCCCTCGATTGCATCCAACCGACATCGCCTAGCCTCTCTCCAATGGTTTTGATCAAGAAATAAGCTGCCACGATCACTCGAAGTTACGGTATTACGAGTGTTCAATGGTCACATCTTAAGCAGCTGATTAAAGTTCTTGTAATTTCTTAAGCACTCGTGTATAAATTACTGGACTTTTCATTTCTTGGTTCACACAAGCAATCGCTGACAAATTCATAGGAGGCAAAATGAAGCTGACCCGAAGTTTTCTGGCTCTCGCCCTGACTTTCTCCATAAGCGCGTTATCTTTCCTTTCCATACCTTTCTCGACCGCCACGGCGCAAGAAGTAAATGCCGCGCTCCAACGCGGTTACCGCACCGGATACTCGGACGGCTACATGGCCGGCTACCGCGACGTTATCGACAACGCGACCAAGGACATTGCGCGCCATGAAGAGTATTCCGAAGCGAACCGCGCCTATAACAAAGACTACGGCTCGATCGAGGACTATCGCGATGGCTATAGACAGGGATTTGAATCGGGTTATGAAACCGGTTTTGAAAAGCGCTCCTTCGATTCCGCGGTCCCATCAGGATTAAAGTTGAGAGGCTCTGTGCCTCCGCCGACACCCGTACAGCCGACGGAAACGGCTACAGCGAGCACGCCTGCCGGCGAATCGTCGAATGAGCCTGCGGTCGAGGCCGTAACTGCTCCCGAAACGACACCTCCTCAGCCGACTGACCAGGCGGTTGAAGCAGTCGATGCCATAGTCGAGAACACCGCGATACAGAAGGTCTCGTATGAGCGCAGCGATGATCCGATGATCATAATCCCGCGCGATACCGAGCTGGTGCTTGAGCTTCAGGAACCGCTCGATACCGAGAAGAATCGTGAGGGCGACAAGTTCACGGCGAAAGTGATAGCCCCGCATGAGATCGTTGGAGCGATCATCGAGGGCCGAATCGATAAGATCCAGAAACCCGGCCGGATCAAGAAAAGATCGGCGATGCTGCTCTCGTTTGACCGGATCATCATCTCGGAGAATCGATGGAGCAACTTCGACGCGATCATGGTGGAGGTGCTTCCCGTAAAAGGCGATAACGTAAAGCGTGTCGATACCGAAGGCACTGCGATCGGTAAGAGCACCTATAAGCCTGATGCCATCAAGGTCGGAGCGGCGACGGGCACGGGCACAGCGATCGGAGCGATCGCCGGCGGGCCCGTCGGTGCAGCCGTGGGTGCCGGTGTCGGAGCCGCATTTGGAGTTGGGGCCGTAATTATCGAACGCGGCAAACACATCAACCTCCATCCAAGTCAGCAACTGAGGATAAAGACCTCTTACGAAACCAAGATCCGCTAACACGAAGAGCCGCCCATGGGCGGCTCTTTCTTTGGTATGGGCGACAGAGAACTGATATTTAAGAGCGTTGCGCCGCAGCTCGTGGTGCCGGACGTGGTAAGGACCGCTGAGTATTACCGCGACGAGCTTGCATTCGAGATACTCGGATATTTCGGTGAACCTACGGTGTTCGCGATGGTGGGTCGCGACGGCGTCGAGCTGCACTTTGGAAAAGTGGACGATGACGTAGTACACGTTAATGAGTCGGTCAGAAAAGGGCTCGGGACCGACATCTACATTTGGGTTACGGACATCAACGCGCTGTTCAGTGAGCTGTCGACGAAGAATGTCGAAATACTTGAAGGGCCTGTGGAAAGGATCTACAACTGCATCGAAGTCGTGGTTCGGGATTGCAACGGCTATCAGCTCGTCTTTGCCGAGTCGTCATCACGGAAATAGAAGTAGAGAGCGATGCCGATAATGTTGTTTATGGTCAACAGTCCATTCGTCGCCATGAAAACCCAACTGCCAACCAAATAGCTGTAGACGGTGAACCCGATCGACGCGGCCAACTGGCCGATGAACAGCCATTTCGAAATACCTTCGCTGGTTCCGTCCGCCCACTGTTTGTAGACTTGCTTCACCAGCGTCGCCAGAAGTATCAGCGAGCTAGCCCACCCTAAGATCTCCGTCATGGCTAGAGTTTATCAGTTAGTGAATGATGAATTGGATGGTTCCGTACAAGATGGCAAATAGATCAGGCGAACTCGGAATGACTATAACGCGGCTGAGTGGAGCTCGGATGTGAAGAGAGATCCGAGTCTGTCGACTGCCTTTTCAAGGTTCTCCATTGACGTCGCATAAGAAAGTCGCAGGAAACCTTCTGCACCGAATCCCGCCCCGTCAGTCACGACCACATGGGCCTTATTCAGCATCTCGTCTGCCACATCAGAGGACCTACTGAATTTGTCACCGATCATCTCGCGCACGTCCACGAATGCATAGAACGCTCCTTCGGGCATACCACACTTGAAGCCCTCGATCGTATTCAAGGCCGGAATCAGCCAATCCCTCCGACGCTCATACTCACGAAACATCCGGTTGACTGCCTCGACTGTCTCGCCCCGATTCTGAAGCGCCTGTGCACACGCGTATTGAACAAAAGATGTGGGATGCGTTGCGGAATGGCTCTGGAGTTTTACCATCGCACGCGTCCATTCCTGATTTGCGATCGTATAGCCTATACGCCATCCCGTCATCGCGTAGGTCTTCGAGAAGCTGCCCCCGATACAGACGAAATCGCGAAGCTCCGCGGGCAGCACTGCCGCGGTGAAAACCTCGCCCGGGGGATACGCGAAAAAGAGATAGCACTCGTCCGTCAGGACGTAGACGTTGCGCTCGGCACACGTCTCGACGATTCGTCGCATCTCGGCGCCCGGTATCACCCGGCCCGTTGGGTTGTTAGGCGAGTTGATTATAAGGAGCCGCGTCTTATCGGTGATCGCGTCGCGAACCTGTTCGGCCGTTAGAACAAAATCCGTTTCTTCCGTGTCGATAAAAACGCTGTTCGCTCTGCAAAACGTCGCGATCTCGGG
Source organism: uncultured Acidobacteriota bacterium (assembly GCA_946480545.1). The sequence goes on along the minus strand of CAMLKY010000196.1, from coordinate 1,953 downwards.
GAAAGTGACCCAGTATGGTCTCGGGATCAGCACGTCATCGCCGGGATTCAAAAGCGTGCATGCCGCATTGAACAGCGCCTGCTTTCCACCACATGCCGCGGCCACCTCGGCGGGTCCGAAGTCGGAGCCGAATTGCTGCGAATAAAATTCAGCGATCGATTCGGTCAGCGGCCTCATCCCGGCTGACGAAGTGTATCTAGTAAGCCCTTTCTCTAATCCTTCCCACGCGTACTGCTTTATGAACTCGGGAGTATCGAAATCGGGTTCTCCAACTGTCAGATCGATCACGTCATGCCCCTCATCGCGCAGATTCGCGGCCGTCTGGGCGGCTTTGAGAGTTGAAGATGAATGCATGCGGGCGACGTGTTCGGAAACAGGAAAGGACCTGGTCATGAGGCCATTCTAACGCAGACGACTGGTTTTCGGAGAATCGAACGATGCTTTGCGTCTTTGCGACTTTGGGAGAAAGCCATTGTCGGGAATCTGAGGAAGATGGTTTCCCGCAAAGTCGCAAAAACGCAAAGAAGAACTAATGCACAAAGACAATTTTATAGACCCCGGATTCACGATTTGATAGCTTAGAAGTACACGGTCAGTTAGCCAGACAAGGGGGAAGGGAATGGGTCAGACAAAGGAAGTTGTGCCGGTCGATGAGCTGGTTGGGAGGACGGTCCTGTCGCTTACAACCGGAAACAAGCTCGGTGCGGTCGAAGACATCTTTGTCGATCCACTAAGCGGCACACTCGCCGGACTAATATTGGCCAGGCCCGAAGCCGAAGACAGGGCGCAGCTCTCCGTCGATCATATCCACAGCTTCGGTCAGGACGCCATCATGGCGTTGACCGACGACTCGGTCTCGGATGCCAAACCGGCCCTCGCCGACAAACCACTCGCCCGCGAGCTAATAGGAACAAAGGTAATTACGGACAGCGGTCAAGTGCTCGGTCATATCGCGAGCATCTGCGTGACCATGAGTCCCCCACCCGCTGTCATCTACGAGATCCGAAATTCGCTTCTGGACAAGATCCTCGGGCGGCAGATATTCATTCCGGCCTCGGCCGGCTATGCACTGTCTGACGACCGGCAGCGCCTTATCGTTCCAAATGAGACGTCCGAGATGGCGTCGCCCACGGCTGAAGCTCTGCTGGAGTCCGGAATATCAGTGCGCAGCGTGTCGCCCGATAGGTTCGCATCGGAGGACTATGACGACACGTTCGTGATGTTTCCAACGGGTGAAGATGAGAACACTCTCGTTCGCGACCGCGGCGAGGATGAAACCGTTGTCCGGGTGCGGGATGAGGATGAGACTGTCGTCCGAAGACGGACGCGCGATGCTTCGTGAAAAAGAGCATGAAACACATAAAGGTCCTCACAGCCACGGTTCTCTCACTCATGTTAACCGGGACGATCATCGGCCAATCGGTTCGTCGAGCGTCGGACGGATGTCTTCTGGCGGGCTCCTACCGCATCGATGTCGACAGCAGTGACAAGTTGTATTCAGCGGTGCGCGGTGCAAGAGGAAAGGTTCCATTCCAGGATCAACAACAATTTTTCATGGATCTATCGGTGCGTCTCACACCGCCCGATCTGCTCGCGATCGAGTGTGCGGGAAATCGCGTGACGGTCGGCTCGTCGAGGGCCGAGCGAGTCACGTTTCTCGCTGACGGACGTTTGCGTCAGGAGCGTTCGGCCGGAGGCATGCTAATAAACTCGAGGATCAGCCTCACTGCCGACACGCTTACTTTTGTGTCGACCGGCAGGGCGGATGACAGGTTGAATGTTGTTTTCAAATCATTGGACCGCGGACAGCGGCTCGAAGTCACCCGTCGGATCTATGCCGAGCAGCTAGCGCAGCCGATAGTTATACGTTCGCTATACAACCGCCTTTCGGACAGTGTGAACTGGGACCTCTATACCGCACGGCAGGTCGCCGGATTAAACGATCGCGACGCA
>CAMLKY010000195.1 GCA_946480545.1 uncultured Acidobacteriota bacterium | reverse complement strand
TTTGAGGATTTAGTGGGAAGTGACCTCTAGGCCAGCTTGAGCGGCCGCAAGCGGGCCTTCCGGACTGCGAATGTTGCAATCACTTTAAATTAAATGAGCTTCCAATGATCACGCCATTGACAGGTCCGGAAGGCCCGCTTGCGGCCGCTCTTCGATTAGGGGCTGAGGAAAGATCTGAGTGCCTCGGGCCCTGGACTCAGGTCATCCGACGCCTCCGCGACCGAGGCGACCACTACGGCTTTGGCACTCTGATCGCGGATCCCCGACGCGGTCTCAAGGGCATGGATGAACAAGTCCCTCGCTTTTGAAGATTCACCGTAAGATTGAAACCGCTTCCCGATCTCGTTGTACGCCGAAGCCCTGAACGTAAGTTGGGGGACGGCCTCCGCTAGTGTCGATGCTTCGTCCAACAACTCCACGGCACCTGCTCGATCTTCATTCTTTTCCTTCGCGTCACTCATACCTATCAGGGCGAAGACACGGTTTCCGTCGTCGTCGATCGCCCGCAGCGCGTGGCGTGCTTGTTCGTCTTCTTTTCGCAAGGTGAGGATCGCGGCAACCTGCGAAAGAGCCGCGGTACGCTCGGCTTCATCTTTCAGCCGCTCGGCTATCTCGATAGCACGCTCGCCGCGTTCGAACCCGGCGAACTGCGCCGCGATCGATGTGAACAACCGAAACCGAGCTTTGTGATCGCGCGTCTCGCGTTCATGCTGCGATTCGAGAATCGCGTACGCTTCTTCCAGGGATTCGATCGCCTCGTCCCGCTCGTCTTTCTTCCATAACTCACGCGCGTATCCCAGAAGGCTGGATGCCATATGGGTCTTGTCGGCAATCAGATCAAGCGTTCGATCCGCCAGCTCGAGGCTGCCAGCGTGGAGGAAACCGAGTGCCGCCATCGAGAGAAAAGCGTCTCGATGCATGTTGTCGATCGTCTCGGCCGTGGCTTTCGCCTTATCGAAGGTTTGGATCGCACGGTCGTTTCGTCCCGCTTCGATAAAGCCGTTTCCGATATCGCAAAATGCGCGTGCCTGCTCCTCTGTATGCTCTATCTCGTCAGCCTCTTCCGCTGCAAGTTCGAGAAACCGCACGGCCTTTTCCGCATCGCCGGACGAGAGACAGTTCCCTGCTATCTCCAGATGCGCAGTTACCGCGGCGCCGGCATGTTCGATCTCTTCGACAGTCGCTTCGGCCTCGGCATCCAGTCCCGCCGCCTGCTGCTTCACGGCGACGGCGACCAGCACACCGTCGGGATGCGCCATGCGTTCGGTGATCTCGTGTGCGCGGTCGAACTCGCCCTTCGACGCTTTCCGGATCGCGATGCGTTCGAACGCCTGCGATTGAAGGCCCGGCTCTTCGACTGCCTCGGCAAGCTGTAGAGCGTATTCGTCATCATCCATCTCAGCGCACTTTTCCGCGACGAGGATGAGCAGACGGTCGCGCGTGTATGGATCATCGACGGTGTTGGCCAGCTCGGCGGCGAGATCGACGTTGCCGCGCGCGACATACAGCGGAACTACGGCGGTCATCGCTTCGGCGTGGCCGTCGACGCTTTTTATTCGTTCGCCCATATAGGCCGCACATGCGAGCAGGTCCGATTCTGCTTCGTTAATTGAGATGAAATATTCACTCATATCTATAAACCGCAGAGACGCCGAGTCGCAGAGAACTGATCTCGGCGTCTCCGCGTCTCTGCGGTGAACTAAATGTCATGCAAAGGCCAATCTGATCGATTCGGGCCACCAGTCGTTGAGGTCTTTCGCTACCCAGGTCGCGCCTGCAGCACGCAGCCTTTCAGGGTCGACGGTATTCGCTACACCCAGAGCCGGAAGATCCGCTGCCCGTGCAGCCTCGACACCCGGAGGCGAATCTTCGATAACGACACATTCGCTGTGGATCATCGGCAAGTGGCCTTTTGAAATGCGAGCGAGATCGAGCTGACGGAAACCGATCCGATAGCATTCGGGATCAGGCTTGCACGCCTTGACGTCCTCTGCACTAACAACGATATCGAAGCAATTCTCGAGTCCGCTCCGTTCGAGTACGTACATGATATCCACCCGCGAAGACATGCTGACGATCCCAAGTGAAAAATCATTCGCGGACTTCCTGATGAAGTTCTCGACATTGGGGAAAAGCGGCAGCTCATCTGCGATCGTATCCCGCCACTTCTGCGATTTCTTCTGCAGGATCTCTAAAACCTTGTTCGGTTCCGCCTGTCGTCCGGCGCGCTCGAACGCGGCGACGACGAATGTTCGATCGTCCATGCCAAGGCTATTCAAGTAGTCTTCGTCCGTGAGCGCGATGTCCTCGGCCGCGAGAATCTCCTGGTACGCCCGCATCTGTATCGGTTCGTCGTCGATAATGACGCCATTAAAGTCGAAAAGAAGTGCTTTGATCATTGCTTGAAGATTGTAGCAAACACGAAACTAAGCTCGTAAGCAATATGAAATTAGCAATTACTTCATTACAAATTACCGGCATCAGCTCAAAGTAATTATGTGATGCGGTCGTTATGTAATTTTGTAATGACTAAAACATATTTCCGCGACCCAGGATCCCTTTCGGATCGAACGCGGCTTTCAGTTCTGCCATTTCGTTCAGATAGCGCTCGCCCATCATCACGTAAAGGTACTTCGCTTTCAGCTTTCCGATCCCGTGCTCGGCCGAGACGCAACCGCCGAGCATGACGGCCTGCGCGATGCAACGGCCATAGATGTGCCGCGCTCGCGCCGATTCTTCGTCGTTTTTCGGGAGAAGATTCGCATGTAGATGGCAGTCGCCGATGTGACCAAAGATCACATAATCGATGCCGCTCGCGCCGAGTGTGTCCTTGTAGAACTTTAGAAATCCAGGAAACCGATCGTCCGGGACCGCCATGTCCGTGCCGACCTTACGCTGTTTATGTCTCGCGATGAACTCATTCACGGAAACCGGAAGTGCATGTCGGAACTCACGCATCTTCTCGCGATCCTGTTCCGTCGTCGTGAACCACGAGCGGTCGATGTCCGCGTTGTGTTTCTGGAGTAGAGCATTCCATTGTTCGAACAACGCGTCCTCGTTCTCTTCGTTTGTTTCCTGTTCAAAGAAGATCGCGCCTGCCATGTCCGAAGGGGTTTCGGGAAATTTTTCGGAGATGAACTTGAGCGCTCGGTCGTCGAAGTACTCGAGCAGCGTCGCATCCAGGTCAGAACCGGAAGCGGTAGCGACCGGGGTTTTCGAACGCGACCAGTCTGCACCCGTGGCCAGTGCTAAGGCCCCGGTCGCTGCCGCTCCCGGTTCTGACTGCCGTCGTGATGCAAAAGACATCGCTCGAACATCTTCTACAAATCGGAGAAGATCATCGTTTCTCTCGAAGAACACGATCCCGCTGAATTGTCCTCGCGGCTTGGGGAGAAGCGAAAGCTCGATCTCGGTTATGACCCCCAGAGTTCCTTCACTACCTATAAAAAGATCTATCGCGTCGAGCGGAGGCTCGTTGTAGAAACCGCTCACATTCTTGCGGATGTTTGGCCGTTCATAGGTCGGCACCTTTGCGCAGATCGTCGAGCCGCTCCCGGTCGCGACCTCGATCAACTTTCCATCCGCCGAAATCGCTGTCCCGCGCGAGAGGTGAACTTTCCGCCCATCGGCGAGCACGACGCGAAGGCCTTGTACAAAACCTCGTGTCGCCCCGTACTTGAAGCTCCGCGCACCCGAGGCGTTTGTCGCAACCGTTCCGCCGATCTGGCAGCTCCACTCGGTCGGATCGGGTGGATAGAATAATCCTTCAGCCTCTACGGCTTTTTGGAAATCGCCGAGGATAACGCCCGGCTCAACGACGGCGGTCCTGTGATGCGGGTCGATCGACTTGATACGGTTCATGCGTTCCATCGAAATAACGTACCCGCCAAACGGCACCGCTCCACCAACCGTCCCCGTCCTCGCACCCGAGATCGTCACGGGGATATTCTTCGAATTCGCGTCCGCCAGGACCTCGGCTATCTCGTCTTCGCCCTGAACGATAAACAACTTCTCCGCATGCCCGCCCTGCATATTGCTGGCGTCGGTCAGGTAGTTTTGTATCTCTTCCGGTGACGTCTTTGTTTGCATTCGGATGATTATAACAGCACGGCTCAGAACCATGAGCGGGGGCCACAGACCGATTTCGGGTTTTGGATTTGAATTGAAGTCGAGGAGATTGCCGCACAGGTCAGAACCGGGAGCGGTAGCGACCGGGGCTTTGACGTTGGCTAACTCGACCGCTGACCGGGCGGTATCAATCGCGGACGAAGCGGATCAAAGCTAGGCTGATTCTTTTCTGATCCGCGTCATCCGCGTAAATCCGTGGCTAGAGTTTCTGGGCGCCAAAGCCCCGGTCGCTACCGCTCCCGGTTCTGACCTAGGGCACCTCTTAGCGGTACTCCAGCTCCCGCTCCCGCAAGTATTTCAGCTTATCTCTTATCTCGGCCGCTTGCTCGAACTTCATCTCTTTCGCTGCGTGGCGCATGTCCATTTCCAGTTGCTGGATCTTCTCCTTTAACTGCTTCGGCGAGAAGTCTTCGAACTTATCCAGCTCGAGCGGGACCTTGAAGTAGTCGGCTTCGTAGGCGGTTACCAACGTGGCTTCAACAGGTTTGACGATCGTCCGAGGCGTGATGCCATGCTCACGGTTGTATTCTTCCTGAATGTGACGTCGGCGCTCGGTTTCTTCGATAGCGTTTCGCATCGAGTCGGTGATCTTGTCGGCGTAGAGTATCGCCATCCCTTCTGCGTTACGTGCCGCACGCCCGATCGTCTGAATCAGCGAACGCTCGGATCGTAGAAATCCTTCCTTGTCCGCATCGAGGATCGCGACAAGCGAGACTTCCGGAAGGTCCAGACCTTCGCGCAGAAGGTTGATGCCCACCAGCACGTCGAACTCGCCTCGTCGAAGATCGCGCAGGATCTTGATCCGCTCGAGCGTGTGAATATCGCTGTGCAGATAGCTAACCTTCACGCCGACCTCGGCAAAGTACTCACTCAGGTTCTCGGCCATCCGCTTCGTGAGTGTCGTGACGAGCACGCGTTCATCACGCTCGGCCCGCCGTCGACATTCTTCCAGAAGGTCATCGATCTGCCCGCGGCCCGGTCTAACTTCGACTATCGGATCAAGCAGGCCTGTCGGGCGAATGATCTGTTCGGTGACCTCACCGCCCGTCCGCTGCAGCTCGTACGGTCCCGGCGTGGCCGAGACGTAGATCGCCTGGTCGAGGTTCCGCGCAGGGGCGTTCAGGCGCGCGC
>CAMLKY010000194.1 GCA_946480545.1 uncultured Acidobacteriota bacterium | reverse complement strand
CGACGCTGCCCGAGGACACCGGCGCCGCCGAGCAGTTGCTCGCGCGTGCCGACGCGGCGCTGTATCGCGCGAAGCACGAGGGGCGGAATCGGGTTGCGCTGGCGGAGCAGGGGGAGAAGCAGGAACCCGACGTCAGTAGGTAGGAACCAGAGGTCGGTGCTGTCCGGCGCTTTCGGCAAGGCCGTGTCGACGTGCGCCTCCTCCCGTTCCTGTCCGCTAACCTTTGGTTTCTTTTCCTCGTGCGCGTGTCATGAAGTCCAGCGGAACCCTGCGTTTCAGTCCCGAGCTGCGTCCCGGTTCGCATCGGCGGCGTGACGGCGGCAGTACGCGCTGGTGGCTGATCCTCGACGGCGATCCCGAACTGGGGCGCTATCTGCGACATCAGTACCTCATTGCACATCGGCGCGTGCGCAGTCTGCAGAGTCCGCTCTGGGGCACGCACGTCTCCGTGATACGCGGCGAGGAACCGGCCGACCCGTCGCTGTGGGGCGTCGGCGAGGGCGAGCGTGTCGCGTTCGAGTTCGATCCGATGCCCCGCGAAATGCAGGGTTACGTCTGGTATCCGGTGCGCTGCGACGCACTGCTGGACCTGCGCGAACGCCTCGGGTTACGGCGCGAGCCGGAACCGCCTCTGCATCTGACCATCGGCAACGGCTGAGTCGATTCCGCATCGACTGCCGTGCCGATACCCGCGCGGCGCGCTCGCGGACAGGAACTCGGGATTGCCAGGCAGGAACCGGAGGAAACGCGGCGCGCTGTCCCTGGTTGCTGCCTGCCACTCGCCAGTTTCTGCTTTTCCTCGACCCCGCCCCGACCGCCACGCCGATACACTCGCGTCGCCCTTCCCCGGAACCGGACATGCTGCGTGCCCTCGTCGTGCTGTCGCTCATCGCTGTCGCGGGCATCGCGGCACTCGTTCTTTCGCCGACTACCGGACGCACGCTGTTGAATGCGCTCGACGCCAACGCGGCGACGCGCGCCGGCGATGCCGCGGCGCGCGTGACGCCGGCGCTGCAGCGCGATCTGAAGCCGCTCGGGCTTCAGATCGGCGCGCCGGTGTTCGTGCGCATCTTCAAGCGCGAAGGCGAACTGGAACTGTGGATGGCCGGCCGCGACGGCGGCTACACGCTGTTTCGCACGTATCCGATCTGCCGCTACTCGGGCGACCTCGGCCCGAAGCGGCGCCAGGGCGACAACCAGGCGCCCGAGGGCTTCTACCGCGTCGCGCGCGGGCAGCTGAATCCGGCGAGCCGCTATCACCTCGCGTTCAATCTCGGCTATCCGAACGCCTACGAGCGCGCGCACGGCTATACCGGCGACTTCCTCATGGTGCACGGCAGCTGCGTGTCGATCGGCTGCTACGCGATGGGCGACGCGGCGATCGAGGAGATCTACACCCTCGCCGACGCGGCGCTGCGCGCGGGACAGCCCGCCTTCGAGGTACACGCGTTTCCGTTCCGGCTCGATGCCGCCGCGCTCGCCGGCGAGCGCGGCTCGCCGTGGTTCGATTTCTGGTCCGAGCTCAAGGCCGGGTACGATGCGTTCGAGCGCGCGCGCCGGCCGCCGCGCGTGGCCGTGCGCAACGGGCGCTATCGCATCGAAGGGTAGGGGCAGATGACGACCTTGGAGTCAACACGGCTGGACGCGATCTGCGCGCAGTGGCCCGGCGTGAGCACGGCGCTGAAGTGGGAGGTCGACCTCGTCTACAGCGTGGCCGGCAAGATGTTCGCGGTCTATTGCACGCTCGGCGTCGAGCGCGGACGCGTTTCCTTCAAGGTCGACGCCGACCGGTTCCTCGAACTGACCGAGCAGCCCGGCTTCATGCCGGCGCCGTACATGGCCCGCGCGTTCTGGGTCACGCTGACCGACCCGGACCAGCTCGCCGCGGGCGAGCTCGAACGGTTCCTGCGGCGGTCCTACGATCTGGTCGTGGAGAAGCTGCCGCTCAAGGTGCAGCGCGAACTCGGGCGCACCGCGACATGAGCAAGCTCTACGACCGCGCCTATTTCGACAAGTGGTACCGCGACGACCAGCACCGCGTGATTTCGCGCGAGGTGCTGGCGCGCAAGGTCGCGATGGCCGTTGCCATGGCCGAGTACTACCTCGGCCGGCCCATCCGCAACGTGCTCGACGTCGGCTGCGGCGAAGGCGCCTGGCACGCGCCGCTGCACGCGCTGCGGCCGCATGCGCACTACCTCGGACTGGATTCCAGCGAATACGCGATCAGCCGCTGGGGCCGCACGCGCAACCTGCGCCTGGCCACCTTCGGCCAACTCGAACACCTGCGCTTCGACGAACGCTTCGACCTCATCGTCTGCGCCGACGTGCTGCACTACCTGCGCGCCGCCGAACTGCGCCGCGGCCTGAGCGGCATCGTCGACCAGCTCGAAGGCATGGCCTACATCGAGGTCTATACGACGCGCGACAAACTCGTCGGCGACCTCGAAGGCTTCCAGCGCCGCACACCGCGCTGGTACCGGCAGACGTTTGCCGAGGCGGGGCTCATGGCGGTTGGGTCGCTTGGGTGGGTGGGGCCGCGGCAGGCGCCGTGGATTACGGCGATGGAGGCGGCGGGGGAGTGATGTTCGCGACGGTTGGTGCCGGAACACGGGCATTCCACCGTGTACCCGCGACATAGACACGGAAGCAGTAGCAACAGAAGAAAACTTACAATAAGGAAATTCGCTGCTCTCGGCCACGCAAGTCAGGAACCACCTTGGTGATCTTGACTAAGTAGCTCGATTGGGTCCGACAACAGAACTCCACTCCTGACGTACTGCGAAAGCTCGCTCAGAAAAATATCACTCGACACATAGCTCCTATACATAAACCGTCTGGTGGGAGCGGTCGGTTCATTGTCCGAGCCAAAGTATCGCCAAGGTCCCGACCGACTTGCGGCCTTTCTAATGAAGATCTTCCAGTAGATCTCAAGGTTGGCAATCTCTTGAGGAAACTCCTCCTCAGAAATCCTAAAGTCAGAAGACTTGCACATGTTTATAAAAAGATACAGTTGACCCAAAGCTTCTCGTCTAAAATTGCTGCTCTGGGCAGATCTTTTTCCGAACAGCTTTCGGTATGACCGGCAAGCTAAGTTCAGCCGATCTAGGTGTACGCCAGGTTCCATCACGAAGCCCGGAAACGAATCCTTTTGGAAGAGCTTTTTCTGGCAACCCAAAGCGAGATTGTCGTTAGCGGAGAAGTACAATCTCCAGAACAGATTGCGTTCAAAAACATCTTCTTCCTTAATGTAGCCTTCGCGAAGACCCTCCGAGAACTCTCCTCGCTTTCGCTCATAGAGAATTCCGTGGGAGTCGAAGACAAGCTTCTGAACTTCCGCATGAAACGCTTCGTTTGCGAAGCGGTCGGCAGCAATCACTGGCGTCTGCTTGTTCGTGGCAACTGAAACCAAGTCGATCAGTGAACGCTTTGCGCTTTCAGTTGACTGATCATCAACGGTAATTATCTTAAGAAGCACCTCTTTCCCGCCGAATATTTCAGCGACTTCTGCGCTATTTTCGCTGTAGATTCTGCTCAGGGTGTAAGACGTCTGGCCCCCGTTGACTATTTGCGGATTCTTTAGTCTCAGTTGCGCTCTATTTTTCTGTCCGATTTTTTCACTGATGTCAGTCTCATCGGAAAGAACCGTAATTCCGTTGTTAAGGAGCGCAAACTCATTCGAGTTGGTGCTTCTTAAGGTTGCGCGAATGTCTTCGTTGACGGCTTTTCCCTCAAGCTCCAAATAGCTTCTCGGGTTTAGCTTAAGTATCGCATTGCGATACTTGTGCATCATTTTAGCAATTTCTATGGTTGGAACGAAAAGGAGAGTGATTTCGCAAGAGCCAAATCGCGTCGTAGCGTTGTAACTAATCCTGCTTCCGGAATTATTGTTTGATAGGTCTAGGGGTATATAAATATCGTTTGCGGTAAAAAAGGTACCGGCAAGAAGCGGGAGCACTAGCTTGCTGTAGGTTTGTTCGAAATCGAAAACCTCGGTCGGAAATCCGCCAGTAAGCCTAACTAAATCGGGTTGTGTTAGTTTTCCAACATTTGCGAGAAGAATTACTCTGTGCTGGTATCTCGCGATGTCTTTTGTGGTAGAGACCTCTCTTTGCAGCTGGAGAATCTTTCCCGAATAACTATTCCCAAAAACGTCCGATGTTTCGCCCTTGAGTACTCGATCAATATCCATCGCAAGTAGATCATCGACTTCAACGATCTTCTCCTCGAAGTTCCTCTGATTCGTCCGGAACTTGGATTGCAACAAGTATATTACTTTACTTTCAGTATCGACATGGTATGCATCGATCCCACCGTCATACGACCCGTCTGTAATGGTGTGTTCGCGCTCGTCGAAATCAGATAGACCGAACATGACCTTGAGGTACAGGTGGAGATAGGCGCGACTCCTGGCTTGATTTATTTTCTCTATGTCTTCCGGGGCCGGACAGTATTTCTTCTCGTATTTGCTCGAAGCCTCTTTTCGTATTCGATCGAGGATATTCACTAGGCAGTGGTACTTCATAGGGTCCTCGGCGGCTTTGCCTGTGTGAAAGCAATAATTCGGCGCACGCTGCAGCATGGGCCGTACGGCTCCGATATGTCATCGTTGCCAACGTGTTTAGACAAGGGTTACCGCTGAGAGCGGCAACGGAGAATTGGCGCGCTACAACACGCTAGGCGACCTCCTCGTATTCAGCTTTCTTGTAATAGCGATCCTTGTGGACGCCGAAGTCGTGTCCCAATGGATTGCGGTTCCAAGCCCATCGTCATCGAGGTCGGAGTTCAAGCCAAGAACTCCGCTCGACGGTATCAATCGTCTGGTGTCGCCGTCAGTACCACAAATTCTGCGCGAGTCGTCGCCAAGACGTCTTGCCCACGATAGATTTCGGCGACTAGTTTCTGCGGAGTGGCGAATTTCGATAAGGTTGTCGGGAATCTTCATACTCTTGATGCGCACGGATGATGCGGGCAAACGTTCGAGCTGAGCCGACCGCGGCGTCTGTGGCCTGCCGTAGCGGGTTAGCTCGAGCGAGATGTCGCTAGTAGAGCTTGGCGGTCTTCTTCTCTAGCCACGCAAAGAATTCCTGGCCTGATCGTGCGTATGCAAAGAGATCGCTTCCCTCGATCAGCACCAAGTGCTGTTGTTCGCGACTGCCACGCTTTAGCTCGGAGGCAACCTCTCGGGTGAAGCCGTTCATCGACACGAAGAAGCCGACCTTAACAAGCCGAGCGTGATTCCGCAGTTTCCCTTCAAAGTTG
>CAMLKY010000193.1 GCA_946480545.1 uncultured Acidobacteriota bacterium | reverse complement strand
CGCGCCGATAGGACGACCGTATCGCCCTTGTCGATCTCAAGTCCCTTGTACGTCGATGTCGCCATGTTCCAGAGGGCCGCGCGATTCTCGCCCTGCGATCCGGTTACGAGATAACAGATCTCATCATCGTCGAGGCCGCGAGCGTCGCTCATCGACACCATCGTGCCGTGACCGATCTGGAGTAGTCCCTGCTCCTCGGCGATCTCGACGTTCTTCTGCATCGAGCGTCCGAGGACACAGACCTTACGGCCATACTCGTGCGCAAGATCGAAGATGATCTGCAGCCGGTGGATCGATGACGAGAATGTTGCAACGAAAAGTCGACCCGGCGTTTCCTCAAAGATCTCGCGGAATGCGGGGATCACGGCCTGCTCGGATGGGGTCCGACCAGGTACCGTTGCGTTCGTTGAATCTGCGAGCAAAGCGAGCACGCCGGCATCACCGTATTTCTTGAGCGTTTCGAGATCGTAAGGCTTACCGATCACCGGCGTGTCGTCGATCTTGTAATCACCTGTATGGATGACAGTGCCGAGCGGCGTCGTGATGGCTAACGAGAAGCAGTCGACCAGCGAGTGCGAGGCATGTATGAACTCGATCTTGAAACTGCCGATCTCGACGACGTCGTTGGCTTTAACACGATGGAGCAGGACATCGTTGAGCATCCGAAATTCATCGAGCCTTTTCTCGGCGAGCGCGAGAGTGAATCGCGAGGCGTAGACCGGAAGATTGTATTTGCGAAGGATGTAGGAGAGCGCTCCGATGTGGTCCTCATGGCCGTGTGTGAGGATCAGCGCCGTCAGATCGTCGCGATACTCCTCGAGAAAATCGAAGTTGGGTATCGAGATATCTACGCCAAAAGGCGTCTCTTCGGGAAAGCCCATCCCGGCGTCAACGATGATCATCTCATCGCCATAGCGGATACCCATACAGTTCATCCCGAACTCACCGATGCCGCCTAATGGAATAATTTCGATCTTGCTCACTAAAGGAATGATAACACGCCGGATGCGGGAGCGATCTTCCGGGCGCCTAAGCCGCGGGATCGAGCTCGTCCGCCAGGCGCAGCCATTCATCAAGTGAAAGCGTCTCGGCACGTCGACGCGGCTCTATGCCCGCGGCTTCCAGAGCATGCTCCGCACTTGGATAGCTGGCTCGCAGGTTATTGAGGATGGTCTTCCGCTTCTGTTCGAAGCCGCGGGCGACCAGGCGTGAAAAGCTCGGATCAATGTCGATCGGTCTATCGTGCGGCGTAAGCCTCACAACCGAGCTCCAAACCTTCGGGGCCGGACGAAACGCCTCGGGCCTGATATCGAAGAGCTTCTCGGCGTGAAAGAACGCTTCGGTCAACACGCTCAGGTAGCCGCGTGCCTTCGTTCCGGGCACCGCGGTTATCCGGTCTACAACTTCTCGCTGGAACATCAGTACGCAATCGGAAAAGACGTCTACGTACTCGAAGAGCCTTTGAAGAATCGCTGTCGAGATGTTGTAAGGAAGGTTTGCGATGAGACGGAGCTTACCCGCCTCCGGTGCGATACTTTTGAAGTCGAACTCGAGTGCATCGGAGTGGAGCACCGCAAAGTCTGTTCGTTCTCCATAGACGCTCTGCAGCCGAGCCGCCAGCGCGTCATCGAACTCGAGCACGTAAAGCTTCGCCACGCGTCCAAGCAACTCCTGCGTCAGCGCTCCGTGGCCCGGGCCGATCTCGAGGACGATGTCTTCATTCCGAGGGTCGAACGCTGAAACAATACGGTCGATCGTAGAACGGTCGACGAGGAAGTTTTGTCCAAGAGATCGTTTAGCGAACATGTTTTTCGCAGGCTCGTTCATCGTACCGGTTCATTTTAGCCGATATATTTCATTCAATTGATAGCTCGCGACGGAGCGCGACTGGAACGCAGGCGTCTTGCCTGCATGAGTGCAAAGCTCGAAATGCGACTACCTTGTCGGATCATCATCCTCGGTTGACACCGCTGCAGCGGCGTTTGCAGGCAGGATGCCCGCGCCTCCAGTCAGTTGGCGACATGCCTGCGCTGCAGCTAGGGAATCAGTCCGCATCTCTGGCATTTTTTGCAGAATTGTCATATAAATGGCAGGACTCCGCAGGTTTGTTGCTCTTTCATTATCTGTACTTAACGTCATCCCAGCGTGGTTTTGGATCAGGAGTAAGTTTATGAAATTACCGTTTCGTAAGTTGTACCTCTTTACAGTAATCCTTGCGCTCTCGTTCGCGGTGTCCGCCCAGGACGACCCCAATCCCGATTCCCCGATCCCCCGATTATTGACAGAGTCCGATCCGACCAGGATCCTGGCCGTCAACACTCGTGGTTGGGATGGAACAGTACCAGCAACCGGGCGCACAACGTTCAGGCCTTCGGCGTCGACTTCTGTGACGATCTTTGTCTCGAACCTTCAATTGCTCCAGGACGAAGGTGCTAACGCCGTGAGACTTTACCTGACGCAGCGAAGCGGCAAGACATTCGAGCTCCAGGTTGACAGGCTTTTCCAGGTAAACAAGACGACGCACGCTCTGCAGGTAAGGCTGTACGATCCGACCGGCTATCGTGGCCAGCCTGTTGAAGATGGTGACTCGCTGATCTATCTCACATGGCGGGGTCTATCGAGCAATATCGTAAAGATCGGTCTCGGATCCACGGGCGGCGATATAAAGATCCCGCCGGTTGAAGCCCTCGCACCGTCAAGCGGTGGCGGCTCACCGGAAGCGGTTGGATATTTCCACGCCGGCGATCGGGTGAGATTCCTCGAGCAGGCGGCGTTTGGTCCGACGACTAGCCTGGACTTTCGTATTCGCCGCATCGGTATACGGACCTGGCTTGCCGAACAATTCGACGCCCCGTATCCGACGATTCCGTATCCGAATCCTCCGATGATGCCGACGGCGATCCCGACTTCCTGCTCGTCGGCGACGCACCCGGCATGCTTCCGCGAACATTACACGATGATGCCGCTTCAGAAGTGGTTCTTCACCGAGGCGATGTATGGCAATGCCCAACTCAGGCACCGGATGGCTTGGACGCTGGGTCAGATCTGGGTGACATCGGGTGTCTCGGTCCAGCAGTCGAGCCACGCGATCGCGTATCACCAGACACTCAGCAACAATGCGTTCGGTAATTACCGGAAGCTGATGCATGACGTCACACTGAGCCCGACGATGGGGTTCTATCTCGACATGGTCCGCAGCACGAAAGCGAATCCGAACGAGAATTACCCGCGCGAGATCCTCCAGCTTTTCACCATCGGCCTGTACATGCTCAATCAGGACGGCACTCGCCAGCTCGATCAGCAAGGAAACCCGATCCCGACTTACACTCAGGAGGACATCAACCAGCTTTCGAAAGTAATGACCGGCTGGACCTATTGCAATTTTGGTTGTGAGAACTCGACGCAAGGCGTCCTGAACTATCGCGACCCGATGGTGCTTACGCCGGCGAATCACGATCTCACGGCGAAGACCTTGCTGAATTATCCGGGGGCTCCGGTCACGAGCATACCAGCGTGCACGAATTGCACGACCGACGATGCGATCATCGCCTACGCGGAAGACTCGCTGAATAAGGCACTCGACAATATCTTCCATCATCCGAACGTCGGCCCTTTTATCGGCAAGCTTCTTATTCAACATCTCGTGACGAGCGATCCGTCGCCGGCCTATGTCTCACGAGTTGCATCGGCCTTCAACAGTAACGCTGCGGGAATACGCGGCGATATGAAATCGGTGATCCGGGCGATACTTCTCGATCCCGAAGCTCGCGGCAACCTGAAGACGGCACCGCGGTACGGAAAGCTCCGTGAGCCGGTTCAATTGATCACCAACCTGACCCGGATCTTCCCCGGAAGGGACTTCGCCGGCGAGAATCTAAGCGATGGAGGATTCGCGACTCACCTCGCGGTGCTGAAGCAGAACCCGTTTAATTCGCCGACCGTGTTCAATTACTTTTCTCCCGAGTTCATCGTGCCCGGCACAACCGTACTGGCCCCAGAGTTCGAGATCCTTGACACCGGGAATGCCGTAAAGCGAACCAACATGCTGCACACGCTGGTCTTCGACGGGTTCCCGCCGAATGCTACCGATTCGCTACGCGGCACGTCCCTGGATTATTCCGAGTTTGTTCCTGTCGCGGCGGCCGATCCGACCGGCAATCAGCTACTGGATCTCCTGAATGCTCGCATGATGCACGGCGCGATGGTGCAAACCCAGCGAGACAAGATCCTTACTGCTGTCCTCGCTGTGCCGAGCACCAACCCGCGCCGGCGTGTTCAGACTGCGGTCTATCTGATAGCGGCTTCTTCCCAGTACCAGGTTCAGAGGTAAAAGACATGAAACAATCTCGACGAGACTTTCTGAGAAACACGGGTTGTGGCTTGACGATGGCGGCGATGGCATCGCAGGCCGAGCACTTCGGACTTTTGAATACGCTTGCACAAAAGCGATTTCAATCGAACGGGACAACGCCGCCGAGCGACTATCGCGCCCTGGTATGCATTTTCTTCTTCGGAGGAAATGACGGGAACAACATGTTGATCCCGAATCATTCCGACGCGAATGTGAGCGGTTATCCCGAGTACGCTGCGGCCCGCGCTCCACAGGGCCTGGCGATCGCGCAGAACACGCTTTTGCCGATCTCGGTGCCGCGGATCGGCGGTCTCGCGTATGGTCTGCATCCTTCATTCGGTACCGTTACGGGCGGTGTAAATCCAGGTCTGCATCCGCTCTGGGAGCAGGGCAAGATGGCGGCAGTTACTAATGTCGGCACCTTGATCCGGCCGCTGACGCGCCAGGAATACCAGACAAATCCGAACTGGCGCCCGCGCAACCTGTTCTCGCACATCGATCAAACGAACCAGCACCAGAATTCCCGTGCCGACGTGATGGTCCTGTCGGGCTGGGGCGGACGCATCTCAGATAAAATGACGCTCTCCGCCAATCCGGACCGGCTGGTGCCGACCGTGAATTCGATCGGCGGAGCTCAGTTGTTCACGGTTGGTGAGACGACACAGCCGCTGTCGCTCGGACCCGCACCGGCGCCTTTGAGCAGCATCCTGTCTCTCTCGGGCTATAGCGGGACACCCGCCGACAACGCACGGCTGGCCGCGCTCGAGGCGCAGCTCGAGATCGAGCAGACGCACGACATCGTCAAAGCATCGAATGCGATCCACAGTGAAGCGATCCGCATCAGCCGCTCGCTCAACGATGGAGCCGAGGTCACCACCGTTTTTCCGAACACCGATCTCGGTAATCAGCTAAA
>CAMLKY010000192.1 GCA_946480545.1 uncultured Acidobacteriota bacterium | reverse complement strand
ACAGGAATTCGTGGAGCCCGGCGTCGGGGCGAACACGGCATAGGTGTTCGTATTGCGTTGTCCGCCGGATCCATTGGGACATCTTTGCATCGAGACGGTCGCCCCCGTGCCGAGCTGATTCTCATCGACCTGCGGTTGAGCGGCGTTGAGCATCACGAGGAGGCCGGCATCGTCTGCCTGCCCGGTATCGTATACAAGTGCATCGTCGAGTGCGGTCGTCGAGACGGGTGTGCCGTTGGGAAAGTCGCTTGAATTAGCCGCGAAGAGCGCGACTGCATCCTGGCCGTTCTGCAGAAGGCTGTTTCCAAAGACGCGGTCGACCCCCGGAACGGCCGAGTTCCCAAGAAGAAAGTAGCCGCTCGCGTCGGTAGAAAATCCATCCAGGTCAAACGCTGCGTACGAGGTGTCATTGCTGCCGTTGAACAGGACAACAACCAATCCATCAAGCGGAGTGTTTCCCGATCCACCATCGTAGAGCTCTATAAACTCCATCGTATCGGTGCCTGTCTGATCCGAGTCGACCTCATTGATCAGGAGGGAATTTCCATTCAGTTTGGAGATAAGCGTGTCCGTTCTGTCCGGAACAAGTATTCCAAACGCGTGCTTGCTCCCGGTGGTTACGGTTGAGTTGATGAGAAGAACGATCGTTGCGAGAGTCGCGGCTCGGAATGCGCGCGACAGCGTGGAAGATAGGTTGCCCATATGGGAGTGGCTCCTTTTTTGTATTTGAATTAACTGCGACCGGCATTGCCGGCGTCGCAAATTAGCGCGGTAGCTGAGGTCCAGGATCCGGGGTAGGTGAATTATATTCCCATTCGTAACCTTGTCAACTCGCACAATGTCGGCTCACCTACCAAATGTACTGTAGTGTTGCAGGAAAAATGGCACGGTCATTGCAGATCGTGGAAGTGCTGCGGCAGCTTTGGACAAGCGAGCGCGGCTGCTGTTTAACCGTGTTCGGCCTCATCTTGGGGGGAGCCCGCAGCGTTCACGTTTGATTTTGCGATTCGAACCTGAACAGGACAGCAACAATTCGCAAGCCGTGATGTCGTTTAGACCTCACGGTGCATGAAAGAGCGTCGCGCTGGGCAGGTAGCGACGCTCTTTCTTGTTTTAGGCTTGACTCATTTTTCCCACGCGCGCGGCGGCAAGGCTTCGAGCTATATTCCGGGCGAGATTCTCGGCAAGTGATCCCCACGACGTCGTCTCTCCGGCACCGATCACGGCGCCCGAACGTCGATCATATATCCGATAAACGTAACGATGCGTTATCCACGAACCCGATACGTAACCGATCTCGACAAACAGATCGGCCTGTTCTCTATACCTAAGAATGGCCAGATCAAGCTTCTGAAAATCCTTTCGCTTCATCAGTCGTTGAACTGTTCAACCGATGCCGAAGCGAGTCAGCGACGAAGCCTGCGCGCGCGCCGCTGGAATGATCGCCACCCATGGAATTGACGGACAAGTTTCGTTCTTTTCGAGCATCGCTCCGATGACGTCATCGCTTACTCCCGCCTTTTTCAGTTCGATGAGAGCATCGCTCCTGACGTCGAACGACGTTCTGGCGGTCGCGATCTTTTTGAGAATCACGTCGGTCGATAATCCGACCTGGGTCATCTCGATGATGTTCCGGTTGGTCAGCGTCTCCGTCTGTCCGACGATGGCTATCGATAACAGGATGGTGAGGAAGAAAACTCTAATCATTACGTTGCGTGAAACAAGGCGAGATCTTACTTATCATCGCCAAGTGCTTTTATGACGACAGAGGTCCGCGTCTCGAACGCCGGCATAAAGACCTTTCGAACGCCCTTGCCGACTTTGAGCACGGCGAAGTCATAAGCAGCAGAGGGGGAAATGCGATGCTGGCCGCTCCGAGACCGAGACCGGTCTTCCAACGCGGGTTTTTGGTATACGAATACTCTGCCGAGCGAATCTTGTCGTAGCTCCATTCCTTCAGGACAGTACCGTCACGCCGCGACACGAAGCGCATCGATGATTCACCGAATATGACCCGGACCGATCGTTCGCGCAGGTTGTCGCCGTTCGGCTCCATCAGTTCAATGTTGTCGAATATCGTTGAGCTATTCGCAGACGGCATCGTCAGTGCCTGCGAAACCATTGAAATAAGTACGGCCGCAACGGCGATAAAACGCATGATAGGCATATCGTCCTCCAAAGTGATCGGGATGAGAGTCGGCCCGGCCAACTGTTTCATCAGTTACCTATACTGCGATCGTGCGTTTATTGGCGGCGGTCCCGTGTGACAGTTTCTCGACTGTCACACAAGAGCGTCAGGCTGGAACGACCCTGTCGAAGACGTCTCGAATGGCGAGGCGGGACACGGTAAGCTGCTCCGCTAGACGTTGAGGAGATCCGAGGTCGAGGCGGTCCGCAATTAACCCGAGGGCCTTTACGTTTGCGGCCGGGAAGCGGGTCGTCCGGCCGATGCTTAATCGCAATTCGTGGTCGAGCGCAGAGAGAAAGCGGTAGCCCGCATCAAGCGCCTCAAAATCCGCATCGCTGATCGAGCCCGCTTCGTGTAGTCGACGAAGCATAAGTTCGGTCGACCTGTCTTCGCCACTGTCGCGGACGTCATCTCGTAGCTGGAGATATCGCATGGCGAAATAGATGTCGAGCATTCCGCCGGCACCGTACTTGATGTCGACTTCACGCGACCTTCGGGTACGGGCCTTCTCTTTCTCGAGGAGCAGCCGCATCCGCCGGGTCTCGGAAGCGAGCTCTTTTTTCTCAGCCGACGCGGCCCGGCGGTGAATGATCTCTCTCAGCGATCGTTCGATTTGATTGGCGAGGTCCATATCACCGGCGACGGCCCGGATCTTTACATACGCGAGCCACTCCCAGATCGCAGCTTTATCTCGCATATAGTCGGCGAATACGTCGGCCGAGATAGTGCTGGTTCCATTCTTGCCGTAAGGACGCAGACGCAAGTCGACACGGTAAAGGTGACCTTCGCGCGTTATGCTCGAGAGAGTTGTCACGAAAAGTTCGGCCGCACGGCTGTAGAACTCGCCGGGCGTTGTCGTAGAGGGAACATTCTGTGCCGGATCGGAAACGAGAACAACGTCAAGGTCCGACTCGTAGTCGAGTGAGCCGCCTCCAAGTTTTCCCAATCCCATCACTATCAACGGCGGCCGATCAATTACGGATTTGTAGCGGTGGCCGAGTTCCTCCGCGGTTATGCGAAGCGCGGTATCGATGCTCGCTTCCGCGAGCGCCGTTTGTGCTCGCTTGGCGGTCTTCAGATCGATGACCTTGTTGCGATCGGCGTCAACAATTGAAGCGACGAAGCGTGCCCACTCGACTCGCAGCGCTCCAAGCCTTCCGCGAAAGTCGGTTTCAGAATCCACGATCCTAGTCAGCAGCTTCTGATAACCCGTTCGGTCGAGACACGGTTCATCGGTCGAGCGGTTTTGATCATCAACCGCCGGAGCCGGGATCTCGGTCACGGATTTTTCGCAGTTGATAAAGCCGGTAGAATCGACATTGCCGACATCCGAATTGAATATCCGCCTGAAGATCTTGTGAACGTTCCCCGTATGAGTCTCAAGTTCGCTCTCGAAGTCACGTGGCGCGGCACATCCCATCCGACGCGCAAGGAGCGACCGGCGGTCAGGCTCGACCGGGACGGCGTGCGTCTGCAGACCGTTCTCCATCTGCAGGAGGTGTTCCGCGCGCCGCAAAAATTCGTAGGCGTTGAATAGCTCGGTCAACTCCTTCTCGGTGATGTGACCTCTATCGGCAAGCCGGGCAAGTGAGATCAGAGTATGCGGCGATCTGAGCCAGCGGTCCGCGCCTCCATACGCCAGTTGGAGGGCCTGGGCGATGAACTCGATCTCGCGAATGCCACCGCGTCCGAGCTTTACATTGAAACCGCGTCCCGGCTTTTGCTCGGTGTCGATACGCTGCTTCGACGTGCGAACACTTTCGAGTGCAGACTCGACTGAGATGTTCGTCGAGAAGACCACCTCATCTACGTCCTCGATGAACCGTCGGTAAACATCACTACTCCCCGCGCTCGCGCGAGACCTGATCAGGACCTGCCGTTCCCAGTCACGTGCTTCGCGCCGATAGTATTTGACGGCGTCGGAAACCGAGAT
Organism: uncultured Acidobacteriota bacterium; assembly: GCA_946480545.1. The sequence continues at coordinate 1,166 of CAMLKY010000192.1, read as the reverse complement.
CGCGAGCGGACCGACACGGCCGTGCGGACGCAATCGCATATCGACCCGATATGCGGCGCCTTCACCCGTCTGTTTGCCGACAAGCTGTAATTTAACTCCCGGGAACCGAGTTTCCCAAGACTGACGATGCAGAATTCGGCGGCTGTTGCCTTTCCTTTTTCGTCGACCACCAAAGGGGTGCCGAAACGATTGTCCACGTCTTGCCGCGCATTCCTAAGAGCCGTCTCGAGGATCGCGTCGGCAAGATTCGAAATATCCTCCGTGATCTCAGCGACTGTCTTGAGCCGTCGAATGTCGCTCAGGAAGATACGGAGCAACTCACGCCGTCGGAAACGCGCGAGCTGGGAATGGAGATCAAGCTGGGTATGGGTGAGTGCGAAGCGTCCCAGCGATTCCAGCAACTCGTCTTTTGTTCGCACGACCGGTGCGCGGCGTTCACGATTGAGCCATGAAAGGTAATCCGGATTCTGCAGAAGGGTCGTGGCCAGCAGCGGAGAATAAGATGCGAGCGTCAAACAATCGGAAAGCAGTCCAGTATCCCGTCTAAGCTTCGACGCTTCGCGCGGATGCTTCTCGTCGAGCGCACGAAGAAACCGCCGAGCCGCATCCGGGTCGGGAAGGTCTGATATGAGATGTTCGAGCTCACTCATCTCGGGGGCGCGGATCCGCATCAGGCCCGAAAACGTTTCGGATCGATCCCGTAATTCCTGATCTTGTATCCGAGGATTCGTTCGGTCGAATCCAGTTGCCGCGCGGCTTTGGCAATGTTTCCCTTAGTAGATTTCAGTGTGTCCTGGATCAGGTCTCGCTCAAACGCCTCCACGGCGGACTTCAGGGACAGGTCCGTGACGGTATCCGAGACTTCCGCGGTTTGCAGCGTTGGCGGAAGATGGTGACCGTGTATGACGTTTGAATCACAGATAAGCACGGCACGTTCGATCGCATTCTCCAGTTCGCGAACGTTGCCGGGAAAGTGATACGCCATCAACATATCGATCGCTGGTGTTGAGATCCGCCGGATTCGTTTGCCGTGTTCCTGTTCATACTTCTCAAGAAAATGTTCGGCTAGCAGGAGGATGTCGGACTTCCTTTCGCGGAGCGGCGGCAGGAATATCGTGAAGACGTTGAGACGATAGTAAAGGTCCTCGCGGAACTCACCGCGGGCG
>CAMLKY010000191.1 GCA_946480545.1 uncultured Acidobacteriota bacterium | reverse complement strand
CATCCAAAAAGCACGATCGCAACACCCCAGAGCGCAGCGGCTATCGTTACCATCAGCCCATGCCGGTGAATATTCTTTGTCCACCCCGAGCTCACGCTTGCCGCGAGAGCACCCGCCGCGATGGCGGCCGGAAAGAATCCGAGATAACTTTCGCCGTAATAGACCGCGAGCGCGGGGTACAGCGCCTGCGGCATCGCGAAGAACATCGCCGCAATGTCGATGAAGTAAGTGCCAAGCAGCTCCTGCCGCGAAGTCGCATACCGAAGTGCTTTCTTCACCGCCTGAAAGCTCGGCCGCTCGGCATTCTCCGGCGGGGGAACAGCCTGGACCGCGTAGACGGCATAGATGGTTGCGACGAATGTCACCAGATCGAACGCGTAGGCGTACGCCGGCCCGAGGCTCACCGTCACGATGCCGCCGACGGCCGGACTGATGATCGCGCCGAGGCTCCAGCGGATCGAATTCAATGCCATCACGGCCGACATCAGCTCGGCTGGGATGACCTTCTGGATAAACGACTCGAACGCCGGACGCTGGATCGCTGCAAGACCGGCGTGGATCGCGACGCATAGAAACAAGACCCAGATCCGCGGAGACGCAAGCAGCGAGTTGATCAGAAGGATGGCAGATGTCGCTGCCTGGCCGAACTCGGTCAGCCGTAGCAGGCGTCGTTTCTCGAAGTAATCCGCGAGTGCTCCGCCGACAAACGCCAGGATCACCATCGGTACGAACTCGGCGAGGTAGATATACCCGACCATCGCCGACGACCCGGTGATCTCGTACATCTGCCATGGAACGACGATGAAAGTCATCATCGATCCAAAAAAGGAAACAAGCTGCCCGAAGAAGAGCAGCCTGTAATCGCGTGAAACGCGGAGCGGCGAAAGGTCGAGAAGCATCCGTCAGATATCAGTTATCAGCTATCACTTATCAGTTATTCCGGATATTGGATTATAGCAAGCCGCCCCCGGAATAACTGATAAACGATAAGTTCGATCGGGGTTCAGGATTTTAGATACTCTGTCCAGTGGAACAGCCACGTCGCATATACATTTGCGGCGAATGAGAATCCATACGCGGCCCATTCGAGCGGGGTGATCTTTTTTGGCGAAGTTTCGAGCATGATCACGAACAGCCAAGGCAAACAGACCATCGCGTACCGATAACCGAACTGCCATCCCCCGGAGTTCCCGTGCATCCACAGCAAGATACAAAGCACAAGGATCGCGAGCCACGATGCCCACTTCAACGCCTTGTCACGTGCTCCGGTTCGGAGAGCGAAGAGAACGAACGGGCTGCTCCACAAAATCGAGCTGCTGAACGGGTTCGGCACGAGATACGGGAACGTCGCGCGCGTTTCCCAGGGACGCCACAACATCTCCCATATCTGGCGCGGGATGTAGTGGTAAGAAAAGATGCCATGGTTGTACCAGGGTTCATCGAGCACGCCGGGGATGCGTGCATAACCGAAGTCGCTGAACGAATGAAAGCGGAGGTAGTTGTACACGAGCGTTGTCACGCCAAGGATGAACGGGACGATGCAGAACAAAGCGACGGCACGGATGTTGACCGCCGAGACGCCGAGACGCGGAGAAGAATCCCTCGAGCCTTTTTCCTCCTTTGCCTTCGAGCGTTTGCCCGGTGGAGTACTTGCCTCATCAGGTTTCCTCTGCGTCTCCGTGCCTCCGCGGTTCAACAGCCAAAAGAAAATAGGTGCCGTCAGCAGCACCTCGGTTCGGTTTCCGAAGGCGAGTGCAAAGAAGATCCCGGCTATCAGCGGTCGGCGATCGTAGATCGTGAAATAGATCGCCCCCAGCTCGCCCACCATCGCGAACCCAAGTGCGAGCTGCCACGCACCGGCCATTGTCAGGTTCGTCCACATCCACGTACCAAACAGAATGCCGAGAGTCATAACGATCAGCCGTGTTCGCTCGATCTCATACCGCCGTCCGATCAGAAAGAGAAACATACAGCTCACGCCGGCGCATAACCCCGCGACCAGGGCCGCCGGCATGTCATTGATGAGCCCGACGGCCTTGAATAACGCGAAGGGCATCATCGAGACTACGCTGCCGAGTGGAAACACCGAATACCAGAATCCCTCGAACGGCACGAACTCGTTCAGCCACGACGGCTGCTTTTCCGTAAAAGCAATGTGCCCGCCCAGAATGTTGGCGGCGACGCGAAACGTGTAGTCGTAATAACTTTGCGGTTTGGGATTAGAGAAGAAATAAACGACGCCCGTCGCAAGGGCGAGCCAGGGGTAGAGTTGATTCCATTGTTTCGCGGTAGCGCTCGAAGCGTTATCGTGTGTTTCGTGGTTCTGACCGATATCAAATCGAACCACGAAACACACGAAGTGCACGAAATGCACGAATCACACACACGCTTAGAAACTGCTGAACAACTAAACCCCATACAGCTTCAGCTTGAACTCGTCATTCGCCGTGTAAAGCTCCGCACGCTTTCCGGCGATGCGTTCCGATTGTTTGAGGATCATCGGCACTCCGCCCCTTGGAACACTCGTGCCGTACTCACGACGGCTGAAGATCGATGCGATCTGCGGATTCAAACGCTGGGTGATCCCGTACCTGATCGCACGCGACGCCGGCGGCACAAAGCCCTGTGTGCGACGAGCGTTAACGACCTCGATGAAATTATCGTAGATGGTGATCCGCGTAGCGATATCGCGTAATGCGAAGTCGCGGTGGATCAGGGCATTCGCTACAGCCTCGCGGACAGCATAGACGTGATACGTCGCACGTGCCGCGACGGGCGCCCCGACGAGATGAAGCGATTTCCGGGGCTTGTCCTTCGCCAGATCGCAGTAACGCTCGATAAAACGCAGAACCGCCTCGTATTGCGAATGCAGATTCCCCTTCAGCTCGAGCCTTTCAACAAGCTGTGCATTCCCATTCTCGCCCGAAAACCTCGCTACCGTTACGACCGACCGCGGAAACAACTCCTGCACTCGATCGTCTTTTCCGAACAGCATTAAGGCAGCTACGGTCGGGAAAAACTCATCAGGGCCACCGACCGCGAGTATGAGGTCCTTCTTCAGGAAGTCGGCGGTCTGATAAAGATTGATCGTCGGACTTACATCTTCGAACGCTCCCGCGAATGTCCAAAGCAGACCATCGTCAAAATCCTTTTCGTCCGCCGTAAACAGCGGAAGGTTCTCATAACCGAGCGGCCGAATTTCATCAAGCCACATCGAGAGCTGTTCACGCGAGACCTCGCGCTTCTCGGCGCCGAATCGCATGTAGAAACGGCCGTCGCGAGTGCGATAAGGCTTTCGTCGGGGTTGAACGTCCAGCGCAACGACGCGCTTGCCGCTGTCAAAGGCGATCGTGTCGATCAAGGGTATGATCGGCGGAACGATCTCCTCGCGGCAGATGCGGGCCAATTCTTCCTGCACCCATTCGGGGTTCGCGACACCCTCGATCCGTAACTGATCGTTTACGCCAAAGATGATCGTGCCGCCGTTCGTGTTCGCGAGCGCGACGATTCCCTGCGTTATCTTTTCCGAGTTCGAGAGTCGGACTTTCAGCTCGAGGTACGTGTCCTCGCCGCCTCGGATCAAGCGCAGAAGCTCGCTGCGTGTAGTCGATTGTGTCGGTTGAGAAAGAAGATATTCGGCGTGAGAACGGTCGGCCTGGCTGTCAAACCGCGGACTGTGTCGGTACTTTCGTCGTGCCATCGCTTCGGGCGTGAGATTTTATGTCAGGACGGGTCACACCGGTCGCCCGCCCGAATGTTTTCAAACACGGAAAACACTGCTGGATTAGATCGCTTGATCTGGTTTCTATTGAAACATCGAAACTGGCAAATGTAAATCAGTTTCAACTTTGCGGCCTAGCGTCTTTGCGAGAACACCGAGAGCTGATAATCCCGGAATGGTGTTCGCGCAAAGTCGCTAAGCCGCAAAGGAACGCAGGTTACCAAATTGGTAATTGCACCCTGACGAATCAATCGACGGCAGGCCGGCAATTCGTAATTTGGTAATGAACTTGAGCGAAAGGCAGAACGCTTTTATTATTAACTCGCTTGGACACCGAAACCGTCACAGCCTATATCGGCCTCGGATCGAACCTCGGCGATCGAGCGGGAAATTTGTTGCTCGGCGTCCGCGGCCTTATGGAGGCCAGCTTCAACGTCACTAAGCTTTCAGGCATCTACGAAACGGAACCGGTTGAGATCGAAAGTGAAACCAAGTTCCTGAACATGGTAGCGGAGCTTCGGTGCGAAAGCATCACCCCGTCGCAGATGATGGCGCGAATGCTTAGGATCGAGTACCTGCTTGGCCGCAAAGACAAGTCAGAGAAAAAGCCGCGTACCATCGACCTGGATCTTCTCTTCTATAACCACGAGCAGGCCGATACCGAATTTCTAACACTGCCCCATCCGCGGCTGCATCGCCGCAATTTCGTACTGGTTCCCCTGTGCGAGATCGCCCCAACATTTGTGCACCCGGTCCTCCAAAAGGACGTCAAGACGCTTCTCGCCGAGTCCCCCGACTTATCGTCTGTAACGCGTTGGAATCCGTTCGCTGTGAACGGCAATCACGACGATCACAACAACTAGACTTGCCCAATGCAAAGGTCTATGCTTAAAGCGTTTTATGGCCTATCTAAAACCCGATAAACCCGAAAAGGTGTATGTCCCAGCTCTCCGGGCAGCCAAAGAAAAGGGCGAGAAACTTGTATGTCTTACGGCCTACGATTATCCGACCGCGAGGATCGTGGATGAGGCCGGTGTCGACATCATTCTTGTCGGCGATAGCATGGGAAACGTGATACACGGTTACGGGAACACGATCCCCGTCACACTCGAAGAGATCTGTTCGGCAACAAAGGCCGTGCGGAGAGGGTCGAGCCGTGCGCTGATCGTCGCCGATATGCCGTACGGAAGCTTTCACACCGGCGACAATAAAGCCGTTCGCAACGCGCTTACGCTGATGAAGGATGGCGGTGCGGAAGCAATAAAGCTCGAAGGCGGCCGTAATCGTGTAAAGCTGGTCAAGCGTCTGGTCGATGAGGAGATTCCCGTGATGGCACACGTGGGACTCACACCGCAGTCGGTCCACAAGCTGGGCGGATACCGTGTCCAGGCCAAGACGGCCGACGCGGCCAAGATCCTGATCGAGGACGCGCAGCTCCTTGAAGAGGCGGGTGCCTTCTCGATCGTGCTCGAGCTCGTCCCGCGCGAGGTGGCCGAGACCGCGGACAGGCTCGGCGCGGGCGTGGCCAAGGCGCTCAACGGGCGGGCCGCGCTGCCGGACGAGCTTC
>CAMLKY010000190.1 GCA_946480545.1 uncultured Acidobacteriota bacterium | reverse complement strand
AGAGAGACGTGACCTGATTCCGGAAGCCCCTCGAACTCGAACGTGCGGATAAGTCGCTCAGGTGCGAGGAACTCATGACACACACCGTGGAACCCGAATTCGTTCCCACTCTCATCTGAGTGGATGAAACGCCAGGGCTCGCCGGCGCTGGTGGCATTCTTCTCGATCCGCATCTTGAGGTTTCGCGGACCCAGCCATTGAACAAGGATATCGGGATCGGTGTACGCTCGAAATACGAGGTCGCGCGGTGCGTCGAATTCGCGTTTGATAAAGATCTCCTGTTTTCCCGGTTCTGCAATGATCTCTGTTTTATTCGGCATTTTAGTCTCCTTACTTTTTCTTTTGCTGTGTTTGAACTTCCGTCAAATATTCATCAAGCCTCTCGAAGCTCTCTTCCCAGAATTGGCGGTAGTCTCCGATCCAGTCGGACGCGTCTTTGAGCGGGGCAGCGTCGAGCCTGCATGGCCGCCACTGTGCGTCTTTTCCGCGTGTGATCAGGCTCGCCTTCTCGAGCACCTTCAAGTGTTTTGATATGGCGGGCAGCGACATGTTGAAGGGTTTGGCGATCTCCTGAACGCCTGCCTCGCCACGAGACAATCGTGAAAGGATCGCTCGCCGTGTAGGATCGGCCAGTGCGCCGAAAACTCTGCTCAACCTGTCAGTCGCTGCCGTCATTGTATTTAACCAAGTGGTAAAATACAACAGCGAGAAATCGGCTGTCAAGTCTCAATCAAAAAGGTTGGGACGTTATGACAGCCGTAAGGTTTAGGCGGATGCGGATTTTTCCGATTCGCCTTGGGTTTTCTTTTTCACTACGTACGAGCGGAGCTCCGACACTTTGCCGTCCGTGAATCTATATACGTCGCAGTACGAGTATTCGCCTTCCTCACCTTCCATCTTCATGGCCATATTTCCGAAGCAGACAACATGATCGCCCTCAGCCACGGTCGCATCGACCGTGAATCTCGGCGGCTCCATGCCCTCCATCGACGACATAAACTGCCGGATCGATTCCTTTCCGGAATGCGTGCCTTCACCGGCCATCTCCCAACGGATATCTTCGGCACAATAGCCAAGAAAATCCTCAGGTTTGTTTTCTTCAAACGCCTTATTGATCTTCGAAACGATCTCTTTATTTTGTTCTGACATATTCAACTCCCTTGATTCAATCGATGTCGTTTGGCTTTGAATAACCAAACGCGAACAAGATCGACCCTGGTTCGGATCGACCGTCGGAACGAATAATGCTTCGTTCGATTTGTTTTGATATGCGAGTCGATGCAGCACAGACCAGGCGCGAGCACACGCCTGTTACAGAAGCTGCATCGTATTCGACATATTCTTTAGTATGGCAGTTAACTCACACTTCATGAAAGTTGTCATCGCAGGAACAATCGTTGGCGTCGTCGCGGTTCATTATGTTGTCGGACAGGCAGTCGTTCCAGCTTCGGATAGTCAGCAGCGACCTGTCAGTATTTTAATTCCCGAGGATAACACCAGGCTTGTTGCGATACGGCGTGTGAATTTGTTGGTCGAAGATCGTTTGAGCGATGGTTCCGAATACATCAAGCGCATCGAGTATGTAGAGATCGAGATCCGCGCGACGCTTCAGATCGGAGCGCTTACGACGCTTTTGAATATCGACTGGACAGATTTCCCTTTGTACTCGGGTCAACCGGGTAGGGCCGTGTCGCTCATCCCGGCGGAACAGTTTGAGGAGCTGCCCGACAACGCTGAAATGTTTCTTAGATACGGGGTGCCGGTCTCACGCGAGGAGCATGACAGATTTCGCGAGCAGATGAAGCTCGCGAAGCCACCGGGTACGAACGTCGGACGATTGAATAAGAGATTGATCGAAAAGGAGCCCACCGTAGAGAGAAGCAGGCTTGTGTCTAGTCCTTAATGACCATAGGCGACTTACTTCTTCGGCCGTTCATTCGCTTTCAGCACACGCTTACGAAGACGGATCGCTTTCGGTGTTACCTCGATCAGTTCATCATCCGCGATGAACTCGAGGGCGCGCTCAAGCGACATCTCGCGCACGGGGACAAGTCTCATCGCTTCATCGGCGGATGTGGTCCGCATATTCGAGAGCTTTTTTTCCTTGATCGAATTCACATCCAGATCCACCGCCCGCGCATTCTCTCCAACGATCATTCCTTCGTAGACCTTTGTCTGAGGCTTGATGAACAGCGTGCCGCGCTCCTGGAGGTTGTAGAGGGCATACGTCGTCGCTTCGCCCATCCGGTCGGCAACGAGTGATCCGGTAGAGCGGGATTTCATCTCGCCCTGCCACTTGTCGAACTTAAGGAACAGCGTATTTAGAAGGCCCGTGCCTTTGGTCTCTGTCAGGAACTCGCCACGGAACCCGATCAAGCCACGCGAGGGAACTTCGTACTCGAGCCGCACGCGCCCAGAGCCGTTGTTGATCATCTTCGTCATCTGACCTTTCCGGCGTCCGAGAGCCTCCGTGACGACACCGATGAATTCTTCGGGTACATCGATCACGACGAGCTCGATGGGCTCAAGTGTCTCACCGGTCTTCTCGTCTTTCTTGGTGATGACTTCCGGCTTCGAAACCTGCACCTCGTAACCTTCGCGGCGCATCATCTCGATGAGGATCGCAAGCTGCAGTTCGCCACGGCCTGAAACCTTGAACTGCTCGGCTGCTTCGGTCTCGCTGACGCGCAGAGCGACGTTGCCGAGAAGTTCTCGGTCGAGCCGCTCTTTGATCTGCCGAGACGTGACGAACTTTCCATCGATGCCGGAGAAAGGCGATGTATTCACGCCGAAGATCATCGAGATGGTCGGCTCATCGACGGCGATAATAGGCAGTGGTTTCGGATTGTCCGCGAGCGTGATGGTCTCCCCGATCTCGACATCCTCGAATCCGGCGAGTGCGACGATCTCACCAACGCCGGCCGAGTCCACCGTCGCTCGCTCGAGCCCTTCGAAAACGAAAAGCTCTTTTACGCGCGTCTTCTGAAGTGAACCATCGCGCTTCGAAACAGCGACGTCCTGGTTCTTCGCGATCTCGCCTGAGAATATGCGCCCGATTGCGAGCCGTCCAACGAACGGGTTGTAGTCGATATTCGCAACAAGCAGTTGCAGCGAGTCGTCACGCAGAGCGTGCGGTGCGGGGATCGTCTCGATGATCTGATCAAAGAGAGGCTTGAGCGTCTTTGATTCGTCTGAAAGTTCTTTTTTCGCGATGCCGTCGCGCGAGATCGAATAGAGAATCGGGAACTCGATCTGCTCGTCGTTGGCTCCGAGATCGATGAACAGGTCGTAGATCTCGTTCACTACTTCATCGGGGCGAGCGTCCTGCCGATCGATCTTGTTTACGAGAGCGATCGCGGGAAGCTTCAGCTCGAGAGCTTTCCGAAGCACGAACCTGGTTTGCGGCAGACATCCCTCGGCAGCATCGACAAGCAGGACGATCCCATCGACCATCTTCAGAACGCGTTCGACCTCGCCCCCGAAATCCGCGTGGCCCGGCGTATCGACGATGTTGATCTTGTACTCGCCATACCGAACCGAAGTGTTCTTCGCCATGATCGTGATGCCGCGTTCGCGCTCGAGGTCCATCGAGTCCATGACGCGCTCGACGACCGTTTCGTTGTCGCGATAGGTCCCTGACTGTTTGAGCATCGTATCGACGAGTGTGGTCTTCCCGTGATCGACGTGGGCGATGATGGCGATGTTTCTGATCTTATCCGTAGTTACCATTGTTATGAATTCGGCCCAAAGGCGAAACAAGCATGATGACGGATTGAGGACTCAAAGGCAATTTGGAGTAGGCCACGCTTTGCGGGCTCTCTGCGAGAAGTCCGTTTTTTTTCACGCAGAGCTCGCAGAGCCCGCAAAGCTCGAGCCCGCAAAGCTCGGGAATTAGGATTACACACTCGGTGAAGGCACCGGATCGGGGGTTTTCTTGGGCATCGGATCGGGTGTCGGCATGCCGGGCGTAGGCGACGCCGTCGGGGTCGGATCTGGCGTCGGAGTCTGGGTGGGAGTCGGTGTCATCGTCGGTGAAGGCGTTGGAGTCGGACTTGGAGGCGTCGGCGTTTGTATGGGAGCCGCGACGCAGACGAGATTCGCGGACACTATCGGCCGCTCGCCATGAAATACTCGGACGCGCGCTCCATCCGGAAGTTGACGCATTATCTGCCCGGTCGCGCTGCCGTCCTTCAGTGGGGCTAACTCTCCTATGCGGTCGTCGCCTATCAGTACCGCCAGGTTTGTTCCGTCCGCAAGAGCTACCGATGATACCGTGACCTCCAGACGACGCGTGTTGTGGTCGTAGTCTGCAGTCCCTACAGGGGTCTTACCATCGAGCATCCAGCCGGTGAGTTTCGCCGAATACCGGCCACTCGGGCAGGCCGGAGCTGCGGCCATCTGCGAGCGGAGGTTAAGAGTTGGAAACGCTAACCAAGCCACGAGCGCCACGGCAGCGACAAGGAATTTTGAAGACGAATTAGAAAACATACGAGTAACTCCTTTTGGGTGCGGGGCTGAAGACTCGTAGGGTTTGTCTACATTATAGAACAAAAAAAAGGCCGAACCCATTGGCCCGGCCGGTTACATGATTGGTCAACTCTTAACGAACGCGTTCTTTATCGATGACCAGGTTGTTCGTTACGCTGAACACACCCGAAACACCGTTCGCGAGAATGTTCATCGTGTTGTAATCGCCACGGTTCGCAACAAAGCCTTCAAGCGAGACGTGTCCGCGATCGACGATCAATCGAACACTCGGATTCACCGGCCACAGATATCGTGACAGACCACCCGAGCTCGCGAGAGTCCTGTACAGTCGGACCCGGATCGATTCGTCAAATCCGCCTACCGGCAGCACCTCGATGTTGTTTACCACCCGGTTCACACCAGGGATCCGCTCTACCGATCGCTCGGCCCCTTTCCGGTTCGTCGCATTGCGGACCTTACCGAAGAGTGTGACGGTATCGCCGTCAACCTTGTAGCCGATCGAATCGAAGACCTCGTACCGAGGGAGTTTCAAGATCTGTTTCCGGACCTGATCCTCGATCGCACGAGTCGATCCGCTCGCGGAAAAACTTTGAGCGTTAACCGGAGCGAATGATAAAGCGATGATTGCTAATCCAAGGGCGATAAAATTTCTAAATATCTTCATCACTCAAGCTTCTCCTTATCTAAAATTCGTCATAAATTTCATGACGGTGTTTAGACGGTCAGGCTCTGGTTCGGGATGTCTGCTATTTGGTCTCTGTTGGGCCGAAATTGCCAAAAAGACAGAGCTTAGGCCGATTTGCCGA
>CAMLKY010000189.1 GCA_946480545.1 uncultured Acidobacteriota bacterium | reverse complement strand
CTGGTGCGTCGGGTCTCGATCTTCTGGTCGAACCTGCCGACTGACCCGGCCAAAAATAAACGGCAGGTGCGAATGCATCCTGCCGTTTACCTATCGTATTTGCCGTCCCAGCTAAGCCGACGCCGCTTCGGTGGTGCCGGCGGCGGCCATTTCAGCGTGGATCTTCTTCATCCACTCCTGCGCCTTCTTTACCCTAAGCGCGCCGTCGGGCCGATCCATAATGACCTTCTCGAGCGGCTGGAAAGCCTCGGGCATTTCCCACTGCTCTCGAAGAGCGGCAATGAACGGTTCGATCTTCGCATAGACGCCGATGTGCTCGCCGTTCGTATCATTGAACATGTCAGCGTCGATGGCACCGCGATTCACGAGAGCCGCGGCCATGTCCCAATACGACAGAACCATCCGCAGGTAGCCGCCGACCTCGGGGTCCATCATCGTCTTGTTGATATCGTCGGCACTCGTGGGGTTGAACGTGAACATCCAGTTGCGCGCCTTCCTCATCGTCTCTTCGCGGCGCAGGTCATACAGCTTCAGTATCAGATCTGCTGATTTTGTTTTACTCATTAATAGGTCCTCCGGATTGGAATGGATTGCGTGTCCATTTTGGACTCGCGAGTTTGGTGTGTCAAACCTGTTGCACGCACTGTTATACTCATTGCCAGACTATGCCCCGGCCGCGTCTCATTCTCGTATTCTTCCTTCTCGCAACCGCTGCTCTCTCGCAGTCACCGAGCTCTAACGATCCTATAAAGTTTGCCGACTTCGGATCCGTTTCACAAAAGCGTCTCAAGGCGATCCTCACCGAATTCCATTATGAAATGATCCAGAGGAAAACTGCCTCCGGTTATATCTTCTGCTACGGGACAAACCGCGAGATCCAGCAGCGAGAACGGAGGATCATTAACATGAGCTCTCAGATCTCCTACCATTATGCGGGTCAAAGCCGGCTGGTGTTCATGCGCGGCGGCGAGTCGAAGGTGCCGCGTACAGTGATCTGGATCGTTCCCGAGGGTGGCAAGCAGCCGGAGCCATAAGCCGCGTGATATCCTCACCTCATGTGCGGAAGATACGTGCTGAAGGCCATGCCGGCCGACATCATCAAGCATTTCAACATCGTCGATGGCCTCGATTACTTCGACATTCACGGGTACAAAATGCGCGACGAGGTGTTTCCCGGCGAGTGGATCACGGCCGTGAATAATGAGAATCGCCCGGAAGACATCTGGTGGACGATCGAGGACAAGGACAACAGCGGAGTCCCCCGACGTGCGATCAACGCAAAGGCCGAAACCGTGACCAAGGTCGAGATGTTCGCCGATGCGTTTCGCCGGGATCGGGTGCTGATACCTGCAACGGGCTTTTTTGAATGGGATACGGGAAAGTGCCGTCACCTTTTCACATTCGATGAACCGTTGTTCGCTTTCGGCGGTATAGCCCGAGAATGTCTGATCAAGGGAGAGCCGCGTCGCTGTGGCGTGATAATGACGACTGAGGCGAACGATGTGGTGCGACCGATACATGAAAAAGGACGCATGCCAGTCGTCATACACAGATACGATTACGCGGCGTGGCTCGATCCCGGGACCCAATTTCCGGATCTGCGTCGATTGATGCGTCCGCTTAATAACGATGAGACGCGCGTTGAGGTCGCAAAAGAGCCGTCCAGGGAGGGCTCGGAGCAGGGAAGTCTGTTCTAGCTATTTTGCGAAGGCTAGTGCGATGAAGAATCCAGCAATGTTGATCCCGATAAAGAGCAGCACTTCGAACAAAAACTGAGCCGCCGCCTTCAAGACTGTCTTTGTCCTGGATTGCTGGTAGACACGCAGAAGCGCGAAGAACAGATAGACGAGTGCCACGAGGTAGTACCCGGTCCTCGACGCCATATAGAGCGCATGCGTCGTAAGGTCGGACGTGAGATACAACGTCGCCACGATGCACTTCGCCAGAAAGTCGAAAGCGTAGAAGTGGAGCGAGAACACCAGGTGCTCGACGTAATACCTTCCGGTTCCCCGATAGAGCAACATCAAGAACAGTCCTGACACGAGCACGCTCGCGAACCTGAGAACCGCGGAGTATTTACCCGCCTTCTCCTGGACGCGTTCCGCTAGCACCGCTGGTTCGACCCCCTTCCGCTCGGCCATCTGTACGAAGAAAGGCCGTGACTGCATGTCCCGTACGCCGCCGCCTCCTGCATTCGCCAGTGCTCCCCACGCAAACAGAAAGTAGATCGCGCTGACGGTGAGATAGACTCGGATCGGATTAATGTACTGACCACGGCGGCCGTCGAGATATTCGCGGGTCAGCTTACCCGGGGAAAAGATAAGCGCCCCGAGAGTTCGAAATATCTTATTCGAATCGAGGTGTGTGATCTCGTGGAGAATGTGACCGAAAAAATGCCGTACTGAGTATTCGTGTTTGTCGATGCGCTTCTGACCGCACGCGGGACAGAACTTCAACGGAGCCATTCCACCGCAGTTAGGACATTCGAGAGTCGGTTCTGTTATCGCTGTCTGGGCGATGTCGAGAGAGGCCATCTTGATTCGCTATCTTCGCAGCAAAATTGCGGGTATCTTACACTGGCGTAAGTTTTACGGTCAACACGGACTGCTTTCGAACTTTGCGGCTCTGCGGCTTTGCGATAACACCACTCGCCGGGATCATAGAAACAGGACATTACCACATCGAACGAGCGACCTGAGTTCTACAAATATGACATCAAGATTGACCAACGCTTGGGGTTATCAAGGTGACGCGATGAATTTGCCCGTCGCCAGCGTCGAAGATTCCATATCCTTCTATCGCGAGGTGATGGGATTCCGTGTCGAGTCGATTCTCGATAAGCCTGTCAGATCGGCGGTCCTCACGCGTGACAACGTCAGAATGCAGATCGTCGAGAACGGCGGCGACCCAACGCAGGACGGTTGCGCATTCGAAGTCGAGGATGTGGAGTCGCTGCACAGGGAATTACGCGACGCAATGAAGTCTCAACCCAAAGGCAGCGTTTCGCCGAACCTCCAGGAAGAAAAGCGCGAAGATGGAACTGTATGGAACGTTATTGGTTTGGCGAAATGTCGAATCGTTCGTGAACTCATCCGCGTTGCCGGGTTAGCAACTCCGATACGGTCACAAATGTGTAACCGCGCGCTTTTAGCTCATTGATTATCTTTGCCACCGACTTATATGATTCGCCACGGTTCGGATACATCGCGTGAAGAAGTATGATCGATCCCGGCCGCGTTTCATTTATCGCACGTTCGGCGATCTCGTTATAGGTGGCATCCACGTCAGAGTCAGGCTCGACGTCCCACATCACCGTCGTCCTTCCACTTTGGGAAAGATAATACGGCAGCACAAAAAGCTTCTTTCCATACGGCGGCCGGAAAAGGATCTCGCTTTGGTATCCCGCCTCGCGTATCAGTTGGTCGGTACGCTCGATCTCCTGGCGAACATAAGATGGGCTGACGAGGATCATTCGCTCATGCGAGTACGAATGATTCCCGAGCTCGTGGCCGGCGGACACTATCCGGATCCCGCGGTCGAGGTTCTTCTCCAATTCTGCACCGGTAACAAAAAACGTTGCAGATATCTGCTCTTTCTCGAGGATGTCGAGGAGCGGCCGTGTCAGATCGCCGGGCCCATCATCGAACGTGAGAGCAACGATCTTTTCCTGCGTTTCGACCAAAAGTTTGAAACGAGCGGGCGTTGCTCACCTGCCATAGAACGACGATCGTGATCGCAAGGATTCCAACGACGACCAGGAGAATATACAGTTTCTTCATCACGCCTAACCGATTTTCTTAACGAGGTCGTCCAGCAGTCTCGACTGTGCCTCCAGTATTTTTTCCTTGGCCTCGTCGATCGAGTACCAATCGGCCCGATCAACTTCCGGGTACTCCTGCTGATGTCCCGAGGCATAGGTGACGGTAAAGGTGTTGCTGGTTATCTTTTCCGGATCTACGTCAGCTTCTGCCGCCCAGGCGTAAACCCATTTTCCCCCCTTCTGCTTGATGGGGTTCAGCTCGACGAAAGGTCCTTTAACGGAGAATCCCGTCTCCTCCTTCAACTCCCGCTTTGCCGCCTCGAGCGGGGGCTCACCGGCAAATTCCCCCTTCGGTATCGTCCAGACGCCCTTGTCCTTGTTCTTCCAGAAAGGTCCACCGGGATGTGTAAGAAACACCTCCAGGAACCCGTTCTTTCTACGATAGAGCAATATCCCCGCACTCTGCTTGGCCATGGCAATAATTTAGCACGCGAGGGCTGGGTCTAAGGTCCAGGTCCCGCGTTCCGAGTCGCCAAAAGGGACTGTAGGTCACATGCTTTCATGAGCGATTTCTGCACCATATCGTATAACTTTTCGGTCTGCCGAAATAGCTGTTTTTCGGTAAGTCGTTGGAATCGCACGCTTATCGGGGAATGGCACACACAATGCACTAGAGCATCACGCAACGGCCGATGAAGCTGCTGCTAGAACGAAAAAGGGAAGGAGTTAGAAAAATGAGATTGTTCAATTTTAAGGGTTTGGTTGGAGTCGCTGCTCTTGGGCTTGCACTAGTGGCCGGCGTCAGTGATGCGAGTGCACAGGGCCGCGGCAGGATCGCCAAGAATCAGAAGCAGGTGATCAAGCAGCAGGAGAAGCTTCAGAAGGAGCGCGTAAAGCTCGAGCGTGAGCAGCTTCGGCTCGAACGGCAGAGACTTCAGAACATTCAAGCGCGTAATCGCTATCGCGTGAATCGTAACGGCAGTTGGTACAACACCGACCAGCGTGGAGCCGAGCTGCTCCGCCAGGCTGTGAACGAAGGATACCGTCAGGGATTCACGGCTGGTCGCATGGATCGCAATCGTCGGAGCGGAATGAACTGGGGTGGATCTACACTCTACCGCTCGGGGACCTATGGCTGGCAGAGTCATGTCGACCGCAGCTTGTACCAGCATTACTTCCGTCAGGGTTTCGAACGGGGCTACCAGGATGGCTACAACAGTAGCAACAGGCTGAGCTATGGCACATACAACAATGGCGTAGCCAACATCCTCGGCTCGATCCTCGGTTCGATCCTGAATATCCAGCAGTACTAAGAGGTGTGAGTTGATGAAACTCCCACAAAGAACAAGGGGGAGAGGCCCGTTTCCGAAAGGGAGCGGGCCCATTTTTTTTTGATATGATCGATGCCATTTCTTCGCGTGAACATTGGAGGAAAGCATTATGGAATCGCAAAAGACAGCCGGTGAACTGATACTACGCAAAGGTCGGATCGAAGACACGGAAGATCTCGGCCGGATCTGCTTCGAAGCATTTGCGTCGATCGCGGACGCACATAATTTCCCGAGGGACTTTCCATCGCCCGAGG
>CAMLKY010000188.1 GCA_946480545.1 uncultured Acidobacteriota bacterium | reverse complement strand
CGCTCGAGATCCCCCTCAACCGTCTCGCCCTCAGGCATCACCTCGCACTACGCAACGAACAACAATCAACAATCAACAATCAACGAACCACGAACAACCAGCAAACTATTCCCGAACCATCAGGCATCTGTTATCGTTAGGGTTACCTGGTCAGCAGCTTTTCTAAGAGGTTTGTAATGAAGTACAGAATTTTCGCGGGCTTTCTTTTATCGGCTCTTGTTTTTAGCCTGGGCGGTTCGACGTTTGCGGATTCGAAATCCAAGCGTGGGAATGGAATGCAGCTCGTCTCGATGCTTCCCGCGTCGGACGGCGTTGTCATCTTCGACGCGAAGCGTGGTCTAGGCGAGGCGCTGCCGCGCATTCTTGCCGGCAATCAACCGCTGTTTGCGAAGGTGACCGGACACATCGATGAGTTTCGCACCAGGACCGGCATAGACATTCGACAGTTCGACGAGGTCGCGGTCGGTGTATCGGTACGCCACCTTGGAGCTAAGCAATACGACATCGATCCGCTTGTCGTCGGTCGCGGTCAGATGAGTTCGGCCGCGCTTATTGGTGCGGCAAAGCTTGCGACAAACGGCAAGTATCGTGAGGAGACCATCGGCAGCCGGACGATCTATATTTTCGATGCGGAAAAGATCGCGTCACAGACTCCCGCGACAAAGGTCGCGAGCCAGATGCCGGAAGTCGCTGCCGCCGCTCTGGATGACCGGACTCTTGCATTCGGAGACCTCGCGCGGGTACGCGCCGCTCTTGAGGGCTCGACCAGGGTCAACCAGACGCTGGTCAACATGCTGCAGAAAGATCCGACAGCGGTTGGTTCATTTGCTGCCAAGCTTCCGACAGGGCTGAAGGCGTTTCTCCCGCTTGAGAATGACGAGCTTGGTCAGAACATCGACTCGATCGAGTATCTCTACGGCAGCACGACCGTCGGTCCGGCGAGCGCCACATTTCGAGCGACTGCAAGGACACGACAGAATCCGCAGGCGACAAGCCTTCACCAAACGTTAAGTGGACTGCAGACCTTTGGCGGCGGCTTGCTGGCCGGTTCCAGATCGGCGAAGAACCAACTCTTCGCGCGGGTGTTGGAGAGCGTAAAGTTCTCGGTCCGGGCAAACGAGGTGAGCCTCGATCTCACGGTTCCGCAAAGCGATCTTGACGCGCTGGTCGGACTTATCAAGTAAGAAAGAGTTTCTAGTTTCTGGTTCCTAGTTTCTAGTTTCTAGTTTTTCGTTGTCGAGCCCGGCTCGACTCGGACCAACTAGAAACTAGGAACTAGGAACCAGAAACATCATTCTAGCGGATATACGCCGCTGGAATTGGGACGTCTCCGGCCGTTCCAAAGCGGCGGACCGTGTAGCCGCCCGTTCCGCTGAACAGTACATACCAGTTCCCTTCTGATTCCCGATAGACCGCGATGTCTGTCTTGCCGTCCTTGTCGTAGTCTCCCGGAACCGGCTTATCGGTCGAGATTCCCCAGCTTCGATATCCGAAAGCTCCGTCCGAGCTGTTCAGGTGATACCAGACACCGGTCGACGGACGGAATACGCTGATGTCCGCACGCTTGTCGCCGTCGAAATCCCCGACCAGCGGAGTATCGCCATCGAGTCCGAAGCTCGTGATCATGGCTTCTCCGTTCGTCGATTGCAGGATGTACCAGACGCCGGTCGAGGGGCGCCAGATCGTGTAATCGAACTTGCCGTCGCCGTCGTAATCGCCGGCCAGGGCACGATCGCCCGCGGCGTCGACCTGATATGCGGAGAAGTTTCCATCCGAGCTGCGGAGCACGTACCACACCCGATTCGACTCACGCCATACCGCGATGTCCGTCTTGCCGTCGCCGTCGTAGTCGCCCTGAACGGGTTTGTCTCCGGCGAGGCCGAACGACGTCACCTGCGTTCCGCCCGTCGAGCTCATCTGGATATACCAAACTCCGCTTCGGAAAACGCCGTAATCGGTTTGCTTGTCGCCGTCGTAATTTCCGGGTACCACGACATCGCCAAACTCGCCGCCACCAAACCGGGCCGCCGTATATGTCTGGTCGACCGAACGGTTGATGTGCCACACGCCCGTCGACGGACGCCAGACAGCAAAATCGGATTCTCCGTCGCCGTCAAAGTCCGCCGGCTGCACTTGAAGCGTTCCGGTAAAGTCGGCCGTCGTCTGACTCGCATTCAGATTCAAATAGATCCGCTGCCGCGGCGAGAACACATAATCAAGCTTTGAGGCCCGCAGGATGTAGCTCTGGAACGTTGTCACATTCGGGCTCGCGAAATTGCCGTTCGCATCCGTTGTGGCGGTTGCGATGACTGTGTCATCAGCCGGGTAGTTCTTGAGTTCGAGCGTCGCACCTTCAATGCCCTCGCTGTTACGGTCGACTATTCGTCCCGACACCGAAACGGGTGCGGGCTGGTTGACGGTGATCGTGATCTGCTGTGAGACCGTCATATTGAAAACGTCACGCGCATCCGCTGTGATCACATAAGTGCCAGGCGTGGTCGGCTGCCATGTCGTGTTGACGGTCGTGTTCGTCGTCTGAACGATCGTCTGCAGGAACGTACCGTTGTTTGCCATTACACGGACCCGGTTGATGTTGTTGTCCGGATCGGAGGCCGACACTTGTATCGGTATCGCGACCGGCATTGTATAGACCGCTCCGTCGGTCGGCTGGATCAACTGGATCGTCGGCGGCGAATTCGGAGCCGAGGCTGTAAAGTTAACGCCTGTGACGTCCGTCGTAACGTTCGAATAGCTACGCGTTGTCGGAGTGAATGTGATCCCGCCCTGCGGATAAGGCGTTATGTGATAGTCACGTCCGCCCGGATAGTCCGCAAATACGAAATCCCCGTTCGCATCCGTATTCTCCGTCCACGCCTGCCCGCCGCCGATGTGAACCGTAATACCGGGCAAGCCGTTTCCGTCGGGACCTACAACGCGGCCCGAGAAAGTAACGGTCGGTAGAACAACCGAGGCTGTGACCACCTCGGATTCTGCAACGGCATTTGTCGCATCCGTCGCCCGTGCGACGAACCGATATGTTCCGACCGTCATGCCATTCAGCTCATGCGTATACGGCGCCTCGGTATCGGTCGCGATCAATGTCGATGAGCCGTTGTTATTTCGAC
This sequence comes from uncultured Acidobacteriota bacterium, assembly GCA_946480545.1. Next base: position 2,264 of record CAMLKY010000188.1, on the reverse strand, counting down.
GGAAGAATTCGACCTTAGTGATCGCCCCTGCATCGCTGGATGCATTCGCCGCGAGATTTATTGTCGCGGGCGATTCAAACTGCTGCCCGTTGGTCGGCGACGTCATCGCCACGGATATTTCAGTTTGGGCTGTTGCGAAGAAGTTCTGATTCGGCCATTCGATATAACCGAGATAAGCGATCGAGCGGCTTGGTGGATTCAATGTGTAACCGGGCATGTCCGGCGTGATCACGACACCGTCGTTCGGGGTGGCACCGAGTCCGGTGACGACATAATTGCCGTTCGTGTCCGTCACCGCCTGTGCCGCGATATTCGGATTCGAGGGACTCGTCACGTTTACCGTTACTCCGGCTATTCCCTGCGTCGTTAGGTCGTCCATTATCCGGCCCGTGATCCGGTGATTGATCTGGTTGACGACGATATTCACGGGCGCCGATGTAGCCTGCTGACCGGTCTGGGTGAACGCCTTGGCGGTGAGAGTGTAATTACCCGTATCCATCACACGCCACTGCGTAGTCCACGGAGCACCGATCATGCGCCCGACGAGCGTGTTGTTCTGGTCCCAAACCTCGACCAGGTTAACGGATGATGAAACGCTCACGCTGATCGGGACATACCCGCCCTGTACGAAGGCCTGTCCGTCCGTCGGGCTCGTGATCGAAACGTTCGCACCCGTCGGATCGACAACGAAGATATGCACGACCGGCGTCGATATGCCGCGGAGGCCTTTCGAGTCTGTCGGATAAGCATAGATAGCCCACGTGCCGAGCGGAAGGTTGTTCCATGTGAATTCGTACGGCGCCTCGGTATCGGTGCCGAGCGGAACCGATCCCGCTTCGTTGCTGTACGCTACGAAGTCGACCTTCGATATCGCGTCGCCGTCGGGATCCGTCGCCGTGGCCTGAATCGTTACCGACTGACCTACATTGAACTGAGCCCCGTGCTGCGGACTCGTCACAACAGCCTCCGGCTCACGATTTCTGAGGATCGTGAAATCAGCGAATTGATTCGCACCGAGGTTCGTGAAGGTTACGCTCTCGGGCTCGGTCGCGAATCCGGCCTTACGAACCGTAAGGGTGTAGGTACCCCCGGCAGGCAGGCTTCCGAACTGGAAGGTGCTTGATCCGTTGCTGCTGTACGGCAGGCTGATCGAGCGGCTGACCGTACCGGTGATGGTCGCCACGATCGGCGCGTAATTGTTGTTATAGCCGTAATTCTCGTCGACGACAGTGCCGCTCACGCTGAAGGTTTGGACATTCTCATCGGTTGGAGCAACCTTCACGATAAAGGCATCTTTCGTGGACGTCGTTACGTCTCCGCCACCGCGCGTCGTCTGGAACGCGTTCGGCGTGACCAGCACGGTAAGAGCGTGACCCGTCAGGTACGCATTGCTCTGAGCATCGGTTGCGAGGTCGTATGCGCCGCCGGTCCCGAGGAACGTCGAGAATGCGATCGCGGCACCGTCCGCAGTAAGCCGCGTGAGAAATATCGAGCCCGATTGCAGAAGCGGATTCCGCTGCGGGAATGTCGCGTTGCTAAGTGATTCGCCGGCCGCGAATACATCGCCGTTGGCGGCGAGACCGAGCGCGAACGGTTCGTCTTTTGCGGTTCCGCCGAGGAACGTCGAAAAGATCAGCGCCGAGCCGGCCGGATTAAGCTTCGTCACGAAACCGTCGTGGCCGCCATTGAATGTCGTATCGAATGCTCCGGGCGTGGTCGGGAAAGCAGTGTTCTCCGTTGTGCCGGTCACGTACATGTTCTGATCGGCATCGAGGACGATCGCCCTGATCCGGTCGGAGTGGAGACCGCCGCCAAGAAACGTGCCGAACAAAAGCGAATTACCGGCTGGATTCATCTTGCCGATGTAGCCATCGCCACCGCCGGTCGAGACGGGCTGATAGGAACCGGGCGTCGTAGGTGCGGCGTTGTTTCCCGCGCCGGCAAACACGGCATTGTCCGCGGAATCGATAACGACATCCGCGATCCCCGCGTCGAACAGCGTCGAGTACACGATGCCGCCCGTCGAGGTCAGCTTGACGAGGTAACTTCCCGAATAGAAGATCCCGTTGCATGAACCGGGAGTGTTATCACAAAGCTGGGGCTTGTAGGCGCCCGGCGTGGTCGGGAAGTTCCCCGATGTTGCTGCGCCGGTGAAGACTGCATCGCCGGTCGACTGATTGATTGCGATCGAACCGCCGATTTCTGTGTTGTTTCCGCCCAGGTACGTGGAGAAGATCAATGCCGACCCGGTCGGATTAAGCTTT